>NZ_JCACKG010000214.1:0-62543 GCF_059505265.1 Myxacorys chilensis
CGTGGCTTGCGGTTGTTTTCTTCTGTTCTCTCAACTTAACCCGCAACTTGGATAAACTAGAGACTAGCTTCGAACATTCAGTAACGGCTGAAGAATACAGGAGCAAGTGCTCCACTAAACTCTAAAGGATTGCGGCACGATGGCAGTTCAGAGCGAATTAGAGACGTTAAACCGCGATTCTAAAGATTGGAATTGGTCATGGTGGTTTACGGTACCGCTTTACCCTTACAACAAACGGCGCACGCTTCGCGCAGAAGTGGTCAGAGACACGATTTGGACGTTTGACCAAGTTCAAGGCATTTTCTATGTGGCGACGCCGATTCGCATGACCGCTGTGAAGCTTGATGAAGGCGGGCTTTTGATCTATGCGCCTGTTGCGCCGACACCAGAATGCATTCGGCTCGTGAATGAATTAGTCGCCGAGCATGGGGATGTAAAGTACATTATTCTGCCCACGATTTCTGGCTTGGAGCATAAAGTATTTGTAGGTCCGTTTGCGCGATTTTTCCCGAACGCTCAAGTGTTTGTAGCACCTAATCAGTGGAGCTTTCCGGTCAATTTGCCGCTCAGTTGGCTAGGATTTCCAGCAAAGCGCACTCACATTTTGTCAGATGACGGTTCAGAAACGCCATTTGGCGATCAGTTTGAATATGCGATTTTGGGTCCGGTGGCGCAGGGCATTGGTTCATTTGGAGAGGTGGCGCTTTTTCACAAGCGATCGCACACGCTGCTCGTAACCGATTCTGTCCTCTCGGTTTCTGAAGCCCCACCTGCGATCGTTCAACTCGATCCGTTTCCGTTGCTCTATCACGCGCGAGAGCACGCCAGCGATGCTATTCAAGATACACCAGAGCTTCGCCGCAAGGGTTGGCAGCGCATTTCGCTGTTTGCCTTCTATTTCGTTCCTAGCACGTTAGACACTCCAGATCTCTTGCCATCGATTTGGGATGCTCGAACGGCGAGCGATCATTCCAAGAAAAACTATTTTGGGTGGTTTCCCTTCCGATGGAAAGACGACTGGCAACGATCGTTTGATGCCTTGCGCGGGGACGGACGGCTGTTTGTTGCGCCAATTTTGCAGCGATTGATTCTAAACCGAGTTCCAAAAGAGACGCTCGCTTGGGCGGATCGTGTCGCCAGTTGGAATTTTGAGCGCGTAATTCCTTGTCACTTTTCTTCGCCTGTGCAAGCGACACCGCAGCAATTTCGCCAAGCATTCGCGTTTTTAGAGCGTCAGCCATCATCACAACAGGCGATTCTGCCCGAAGAAGATTTTGGGCTACTAAGAGAAGTGGAGGCAAGCTTAATCAAGCGAGGGATTACGCCACCAGCTAAAGAGAAAGTTTAGCGATCGCGCTTCGTCAACGTGCAAATTTGAATCGGCAAGAGTAGGCGTCTGCGATCGCGCCTGCATTGCCCAACATTCTCCTTCAGCAGTTAACCTGCTAATGTCGTAGACTGCTGCTTTCTAGATATTTTTCTGCTTAGAAACTGTCGCTTTATAATTTCGTAAGCTTGCTTGTAAATTTGGAAGTCCGTTGGCTTTTCGATTTCAGGAACACTTCTTGTAACCCGGTGAAACGCTTGAAAGACGGCGTTCAAACCTGCGATCGCGTCTTCTTTAGGAATCGCGATCCGAATCGATTCTTTGCTAAATTTAGTCGCGTAGTGGAGTTCGTTGCGATTCGCTAGCTTTTCGATCTTGTTCTCGTGAACGAGTCGCGCAATTTCAGTCGGATTAGCACCAATAATTCGCGCGATTCGACTGGCCGTGTGTTCATCTGGATTGCTTTGCTTGCGACAAATCCAGCCCAGTCCTGCTCGCGAGATGTTTACTTCTCTCGCCAACTGGCTCATGTTGGTATGCGGATTTTTCTCCAGGTACTGTAATACCAAGACTCCGAATGCCGAACATTCTTCTGCGCGTAGCTTTAAAGGGTTCATAACAAATTCTTAAATCGAAGCGCTTAACAAGGACTGAGTTTTTGAGCAAAATTTTATGGTGAAGAATTAACTCATTCCCCACAAAATTTTAGCTTCTAAGGGCTTAGTTCAGAAAGGGGAGTGCGATCCTTCGGAGCTTGGCAGAGCCAATCGCAGTCTCTTTCTGTGCCCTCAGCTTTAAGTAAAACGAGTGTAATTACTTTCATGATAGTCGGCTACGGCTTAGCCCTCCTCTACCCTTTGCTAGAACCGAATTTAAGCGATCGCCGCAAATTAAAACATTAGACGGGACAAGTATTTGAGCGTGTGTTCCGTCGTTGCTCACCTTTGGAGATAGCGCTGAATGTAACTTAAGACGGGTGAATAACATTAGCGCAGCCTCTTTACTGTTAAGCATAAGTATTACGTTTACTTTAGACGCATTAAAGGAGAAAAATGGCACTTCACAAGATTAAAGACTTTGACCCGGACTACCGCAGCCACTTCGACAATGACGATGTGATTGGGCTGGATCTCTATTCTGAAAATGACAAAGTTGGTTCTGTTGACAATGTCCTCGTCGATGACAATGGCGAGTTTCGCTACCTCGTGATCAACACAGGTATTTGGGTGTTTGGTAAGACCGTATTACTCCCGATCGGCAGTGCTAGGATCGATTATTCCAATCGCCGCGTCTATGCTAAGAGCTTGACCAGGTCACAGGTCGAAAGCCTACCTGAGTTCGATGAGAATACGCTTGTTGATTACGATCACGAAGAACGAGTGAGAAACGTGTATCGTCCTTCTGCGGGGACTGGGTTAGCTGGTGCTGTTGCTGCCCCTGACCGCAATATGACTCCAGATTATAATCGTGATACCTATAGTTATCGAAACGAGCCTGATTTATACAATCTCAACGATCAGGATCACCAGAGTTTGAGGCTGTATCAGGAACGCCTAATTGCTAGCAAGACTCGCAGAAAAGCTGGAGAAGTTACGATCGGTAAGCATGTCGAAACTGAAACCGCACAAGTGTCAGTTCCGATTGAGAAAGAGCGCGTTGTGATTGAGCGGAATCCGGTTGATTCTGCAACGATCGCTCCCGGTGAAGCAAACTTTCAGGAAGGGCAAGTGGCCCACATGGAAGTGTACGAAGAAACGCCAGACATTCGCAAAGAAGCGTTTGTGCGTGAGGAAGTGCGCGTGAAGAAAGTGGTCGATCAAGAAACGGTTACGGCTGAAGAGACCGTACGCCGGGAAGAACTTGACATTAATACGGAAGGCCGCGCCGTGATTAACAAGAACGTGTAAGTTTTTGCCAATCACGCTCACGGCAGTGTTGTAAATCTGTGTTATGGGCCTGTCAATTAGCTTGGATAGCGTGTTCTAAAAACGCGACTGAAGCATCCAACTCGGGTCTACAACACTACCAAAACTCATTAAAACTTACGGCTTTGATCACGGGGACTTTTGCAGGCGGATTCATCCAGCCTCCGTCTGCGTTTCTTCCGGGCTGCCGTCATACTGCGTTATTTGTTCCAATATTTGAAGGAGGAAAAAGTGAACGTTTTTCAAAGGAGTCGCCAGTTTTTCACTGCGATCGCGCTTGTTCTAGTTCTCATGTTTACAACTGCTTGTGGAGCCGCAACGGCAAAAGAACCACGAGCCATTAGCCCAGCACCCATTGATCACACAAGTAATTACAGCCAGCTTGAACGCGGCAATTCGGTTGCAGGTCAGGATTTTGGGAATTGGGTCGTGACCGCGAGTAAAGGCTTGGTTAAAGATGCCTATGTGCGAGACAACAATAAACTCGGGGTTGTTATTTCTTCTCAAGTGCGCCCAACCGAAGTGAGAGATCTAACAAAATCCCTTGCGCAAGGCTTTCATAAAAACTTTCCCAATCAAGACTTAACCGTTTTGATGTACGCCCCAGACAAGAAACTGATTCTGACAGCCCGCTACGATAGCCAGTCAAAGCAAATTGAGTATCAGCAAGCCAGTTAGTCAATCCAGTTAGTTGATTGTTAAACCTTACGTGATGATTTGACCAGGAGATATAACACCATGTCTAGTAGTGATGCTTACAAGCGCCAAGTAATGCATGATCTGGCAGGCGGCAACACAGAAAGCCTCGATGATGCCAGCACATCACAGGACTATCAGAACTTTGATGATTTTGCTCAACGATCAACACGAGATGAGCGTCATCAGTTATTTAGCCGTTCTTTCAATCCGAATCAGGTTCCCGCAAGCCAAATGGAGCCAGAACTTCAAAAAGCGATCGCCCAAATCAAACCCAATGAGCGGGATGATGTAGCGCGTGACTTCCTCAATCATTTCAAGAAGCGCGGCCTTCAGGATCGTGACTTAGAACGACAACTGGGACTGTCGAGCCATCATGCCAGTCGAATGAGTGCAGATGATGTTAGTAAACTAGCAGGATTTGCTTATCACAGTCACCCTGACATCTTTCATGAAGTGTTAGCGGATCAACCTGCCTTAGTGAAATTTTTGAGTAATCCTGTCGTAGGTGCTGCATTTGGCGCGATCGCGGCTAAGTGGTTAGGGCATCGTTAACTTCTCACCGGTATTGAATGCATAAGGAGTTTCAACGGGAATAGGGGAGGCGGATAACCGCCTCCCTTCGCGTCTTTTTACAGGAATACCTTACTTCACAGCGTTAGTTGCTATGAAACAAATTGATGGTGTATGTTCAATCAGATTTTGTTGGAATCAAAAGCTGTCCGCTATGCCCAGTTGAACGGTATTGTACTAGCACGCTTTGAGCAATTTCGTAGAGCCTAGGTGAAGCTTTAACATCAACCAACGCTATACATGCGCCGCCAAATCCTGCCCCTGTCAGACGCGCGCCAAAAACTTCTGGTGTTGACTGCAAGATTGCTACTAACTGATCGAGTCCTGCGATCGACACTTCATAGTCATCGCGCAAACTAGCATGGGAAGCATTCATCAGTTCTCCAAATCGAATTGCAGAAACACCTTGTTTGGCTTCTAAAACGCGATCGTTTTCGGTAATCACATGTCGTGCCCGACGTTGAAGCGGTTCGGGAAGTTGAGCAATGGCATCGAGATCGGTTACGTCTCGTAGTGCTTTGACACCAAGTAATCGGGCTGCTTCCTCACATTCTGCCCGGCGCTGGTTGTATCCACTCGCTGCTAATGTCCGAGGAATGCCACTGTCAATCACTAAAATTGCTGCGCCGTCAGGAAGGGGAACAAGTTGGCGATCCAGAGTGCGCGTGTCGAGAAATAAAAGATGCTCCGTGTCTGCAAGACTCGACGCCATTTGATCCATAATCCCGCACTGAACCCCAGCGTATTGAATCTCAGCTTGTTGAGCAAGCTTGGCGATGTCAATGTCATCGAGATTAAGACTGAGTAGCGATCGTAGTGCCCGCAACATTGCGACTTCCAAGGCCGCACTACTTGATAGACCTGCACCGATCGGTACTGTAGAGGTAACAAACACATTCAAAGGCGGGATTGTATGACCAAGTTGTTCTACAACTCGAATACATCCGATTAGGTAACTAGCAAACCCTTCAGAAACAGAGTCTGTAGAGGTGAGGTCGACTTGTGCTTCTAGGTCTTGCGAATAAAAGTGGTGTTGTGTGTTCGGGCTAAAGCCAAGATAGACAGCCGTGTGTTGCTCGATCGCGGTGGGCAGCACGAATCCATCATTGTAGTCGGTGTGTTCTCCCAGCAAATTGACTCGTCCGGGAGCTTGGGCTTGAACTTGTGGAGCCGCATTAAAAATCTGTTGAAAATCCATTTTGAATCAGAAATTGAATAGGATTATGAAATTTGAGATTTGGCGAGAGTGATGCTTCTTTGCGTCAAATTCTAATGCTTTGAACAATGCTTATCAAATCGCTTACTGAATCACTAACGGAATTGGGCGTAACCGACCCGCGACCTCGACACTTGCCCAGTTTGAATCAAACGTCAAATTCTCTAAGGTGCCATCCTCAAGCAGTACGAAGGTATCTTCGATCTTTGCTCCCGTTAAGCTTGGATTCCATGCGATCGCAGTATTGGCACTCAAGCGATCGACGGTCGTTGGATTTGCGACAATTTCTCGCGCCAAATATCCGGTTGTTCCGCCTTGATGATGTTCGTGAATCGCTTGCGGGTAGCCTTGCTGTTCGTAACTATGTTGAAGAGTTTGATAAACCTGATTCAGCGGCGTATTGAGTTGAGACTGGCTCAGGGCAATCGCTTCAATTTCACGCACTTGCTGATGTAACTTGTGTTCCTGAGCGGTTAACGCATCGAAGGCAACAAAGCGGGTCAAATTCGCATATAGTCCAAATCCACGGGCACAAAACACGAGCATAGCAAGTCGCTCGATCTTCCCTCCAGTGGGCACCGGATGTCGATAGCGAGAAATGCGTTGTTCTCCAGCCGCAAGCGTAAGGGCGGGATGTAATCCTCGTTTCCATAACGCTTCTGCTCCCGCTCCAGCGAGATCATACTCCGTCCAAGTGGGTTGTACTTGGGTCAGAACTTCGGTCATCGCTTGGCTAGCAAGTTGTCCGACTTGACGATAGCGATCGAGTTCAGACGGCAGTAGTTTGCGCTTGTGTTGAATTAGAGAATGAGGTAGAGAAAATTCAGATGATGTAGGTCGGTCGCTGAGGATTTTTCCTCGTGCTGTTACTTCTTGCACAAACAATTCCCGTTGGGCTGAATCTGCCCAGGGAGACACATGCAGAACGTAAGGACTCTGTTCACCGTCCGGTAGTTCTTCATCGGTTAATCGTTGTGCCTCGATTTCGTCGGTGAGTATCCACGCATTGTTGTCTGTCACTAACACGTCTGCAACGCCTGTTTCGGCCGCTAATAGCACGCTGTTCGAGGCTCCAGCAGTTGCCCACGCAAACCAATCTGTTCCGCGTAGACGAATCGCAGCGGCATCAGTCTCGTGCAAACACGCTTGCATCAGTTTCAGCTTCTGCAAGCATTCATTTTGTCTTTCAGAAGGATCTGTGTTCATGTTTCATCAAACTCGATTGCGATCGCTTGAAGTTCCTTTGCCTTTTCTTCGGGGAGGGCATCGTTAGCAAACATACCTGCCGCCAGTTCGGTTCCCGCTAAATACTTCAGTCTGTCAGCAGTGCGGTAAGGCGGATAAAATTCGGCGTGCAGATGGAATTCGGGATGCGGCTGATCGTCTGTGGGTGCTTGGTACCAGGCCATTAAGTACGGAAACGATCGGTTCCACAAGCCATCATATTTTAGCGTCACGGTCTTCAATGCTTTGGCAAGACTGTGGCGTTGTTCGTCTGATAGATCATTCAAGGTGCCAGTAGGTTGAATCGGTGCAATCCAAACTTCATAGGGATAGCGGGCACACACGGGAACAAACGCGATCGCGGCTTCATCGCGATACAAGATTCGCTGATTGTCTGCGATTTCTTTCTCAATCAAGTCTTGTAATAGTCCGCGTTGATGCTGTTGGTAATACTGTTGTTGTTGAGCCAGCATTCGCGCCGGAACCGGAGGCACAAACGGATAAGCGTAAATTTGTCCATGAGGATGGTGCAATGTTACGCCTACTTCAACGCCTTTATTCTCAAACGGCAGCACGTATTGAATTTGAGGATAACTTCCCAAAATTCGAGTGCGATCGCCCCACACTTGCAGCAACAACTCAAGATGATCGAGTTCTAAAACACCCAACGATTTTGTTGGATCTTGAGTGAAGACAACCACTTCACAAGCTCCCGTGGCAGGCAACGTATCCACAATCAAATCAGGTGGATCGTGTGCCTGCACCGTTAGCGACGGAAAGCGATTCTCGAACACCGCGACATCATATTGTCCTTGAGGAAGTTCAGTCGGAAACTCTGGATTGGTCGTGGGTGCCAGCGGATTATATTCTGGGGGCGGCATAAACGTCCGCCCCTGACGATGACTCGCATAGGCTACCCACTCGCCCCGCAGCGGATGCCACCGCAGATGAGGATTCGCTTGAATCGGTTCATTACCAGGGCTGGGTGCATGAAGGCCCGGCACAATGGGGCGTCTGCTGTACAGGGTGATCTTCCGACCATCCGGTTTGAGAAGTTCCTGGAAATCCATGATCTGCCCCTGATCCTGCGGCTGCGACAACATTTGTGGTCAGTATAGCGCCCCCTGACGCGTGACTATCCCTACCTAGAGTGGCAGACGCGATCGCGTCGAGCGGAAATTTGGGAGTGCGATCGGCATACAGCAATCCATTCGCTTCTTGGAAGGTGTCGGTTAATTGGGTGTAGCAAAAGCCGCTAAACATCTCGACGCGGTTAACAGCCGTCAGCAGGGCGCTATAGCGTTGCTGTAAATCAGCCGTGTCGCAAGAGCGAGCATACCCCCAAGCTTTTTGAACATCAGCATCGGTGGGCCGAGCGTAAGCAATGCCGCCAAACTCGGTCAACATAATCGGCTGTCCTTGATGCGGATAGCCATCTAGCGTTAAGACTCGTCCACCGGGACGTTGACGCTCGAACAAATCGGATAGTTTGACTTCGGGACCGTAGCGTTTTGCTAATCGCTGAGGCTGACTATCATAATCATGAATCGCCAGAATATCTGTCGTGGTGCTTTCCCAACCATCATTACCAATTACCGGACGAGTGGGATCAAGAGTTTTGGTTAAGAAATACAGCGCTTGAACATAATGACGATGGGCAGCCGTTTGAGTGAGATTAGGAACGCCCCAAGATTCGTTGAATGGAACCCAAGCAATAATGCAAGGATGACTAGCATCGCGCTCGATTACTTCTGCCCATTCTTTTGTAATGCGTTCTACGGCTTTGCGCGTGAAGCGATAGGCACTCGGCATTTCTTCCCACACCAACAGCCCCATTACATCCGCCCAGTAGAGAAATCGGGGATCTTCTACTTTCTGATGCTTTCTGACGCCGTTAAAGCCCATGCGTTTCGTAAGCTCAATATCTTGGCGCAAGGCTTCATCTGAAGGCGGTGTCATTAATGTGTCTGTCCAGTAGCCCTGATCGAGAACTAACCTCAGGTAGTAAGGATGACCATTCAGCATAAAGCGATCGCGCTGAATATTCACCGTCCGCATCGCGGTGTAGGACTTGACTTCATCAAGCAACACCCCCTGATGCCAAAGCTGAATTTGAGCATCAATCAGAGTTGGCTTTTCGGGACTCCACAGTAATGTATTGCGATAATCATCAATTCCAGGATCGGATAAGGCAATGTGGCGATTAATGTCGCCGTTAACCACTTCATAACAATCGTTCACCAGTAAACGATCGCCCACCGTTAGGCGAACTTTAATCTGTAAGTCATCGCATTTTGTGCCAGCGAGCATGGCTTCAAACCCGATTTCCCACCGTTCAAAATCAGATGTCCACCGCACTTTCTCTAGATAGGTTTCTGGAACGCACTCAACCCAGACGGTTTGCCATATGCCGCTGGTGCGTGGATACCAAATGCTATGCGGCTCTGGCTGCCAGTCTTGCTTTCCTCTCGGTTTTGCCAAATCCTGCGGATCGTCTTGTGCCCAAACCGTGACTCGTTGCACAGCATCCGAGTTCAGAAAATTTGTGATGTCAAAACTGAACGACGTATGCCCCCCTTCATGCGTGCCGACAAACTGACCGTTGACCCAAACAAACGCTTGATAATCAACAGCTCCAAAGTGCAGCAACACATGCTGACGGTCAATTGGCACTTCAAATTCCCGTTCGTACCAGCAGTTTGGGTGGAACTGAGTGTCATGAATGCCGCTGCGCTCAGATTCTGGCGCAAAGGGGACTTCAATCTGGTGTGTCCAGGCTTGAACATCTGCGGGCCGCTTGAATTTTCCTTCATCGTCGAAGGAAAATTTCCAGGTGCCGTTTAAGTTAATCCACTGCGATCGCTGGAGTTGCGGACGTGGATACCCTGTTTCAAGCTGGCGAAATTGAGCAATTGATGGAGACATAGATAGAGAGGCAGCGTCGAGGCTTTTTCCGAGTAGGTTCATTAGACTTCACTCATCCGACTAGAAGAAAGTATGCTTCGTTTCACCACTTTCTGAACATCAAAATTAACAGTATTAGAAAAACTTCGTAGATCTACGAATCGCATCTTATGTTACGAACATTTCAAGGCGTCGAAGCCTTATACCATAACACTTCAATCGATTTAACAATTATCAGGAAGTAATATTTGAAGCTAAATTACTTTGCCCTAGCAGTGCTTATACTGAACATTATAACTAATATGAATAATCCTTGCGGTAGATGTGAATTTAATTTTAGAAGCATAATTTCGTTGCCTTACATATTTTGCTAGCAAATAATAGAAGTGGCTGAATTTGCTTTTGAAAGCAGAACAACCTAGCTAGGAAAAATCATCATTTCTACTGAGAAAATTGGGATTATTTTAATGAAAGGTCTGCTTAACCTTGCTTAGCTTCCAGCACAGATGACGGAAGCCAACGCACGGTAATTAAATTTAAATAGAGAATTTTATTATGATTTCCACCCTGCAACTTCAAACAATGTCGATCAACAACTGTCTGGGATGAGAGGCTTGTCAAGACATACGAGTATATTTACGGTGAAGTTCCTGCCATATATCACGGCAAGAACTTCACAACGATACTATGATCAATTTCTGAATTAGGATTAATCTTTGACTGCTGGGCGTCCACTTGCGCCATGTCGATGTTGATGCCACTGCCAAGCGTGGGCAAGAATTTCGTTGAGATCAGAATATTGGGGTTGCCAGCCGAGCGTTTTCTGAGCTTTGTCACTGCTCCCGACTAGAATGGGTGGGTCTCCGGAGCGGCGATCGCGCTCTATGATCGAAATTTCTCGCCCGGTTACTTGCCTAGCTGCATCAATCACTTCTCGGACTGAAAACCCATTGCCGTTACCCAAGTTAAACACATCACTGGGTCCGCCCTTTTCCAGATATTTCAGACCCAAAACATGCGCTTGAGCTAGATCCGTGACATGAATATAATCACGAATGCAAGTGCCATCTCGTGTCGGATAATTGGTGCCCAAAATCTGAATCGCGGATTGTCTACCGATCGCCGTCAGCAGCACTAAAGGAATCAAATGCGTCTCAGGATTGTGATCTTCGCCTAATTGCCCACTTGGATCGGCCCCTGCCGCGTTGAAGTAGCGAAATCGAACTGACTTCAGACCGTAAGCGACTTCAAAATCAGACAACATTCGTTCGACCATCTGCTTACTGGCAGCATAAGGACTGATCGGCGCTTGAGGATGATCTTCGGTAATCGGAACGAATTGGGGAATGCCATAGAGCGCGCAAGTCGAAGAAAAAACAAATTGCTGAATCGATGCTGCTGTCATTGCTTCGAGCAATGTTAGTGTTCCCACAACGTTATTGCGGTAGTATTTCGCTGGATCGCTAACTGATTCACCTACAGCAATATAAGCAGCAAAGTGCATCACAGCGGTAATGGGATAAGTTGCAAACAGGCGATCGAGCAGGGCGCGATCGTGAATGTCTCCAACAATCAATGGTACTCGTAAAACTTGCTCGACGAGTTCTCGATGTCCATAGGACAAATTATCAAGCACAACGACTTCATATCCTGCCCGTTGTAACTCCATTACAGCGTGAGCGCCAATATACCCCGCTCCACCCGTTACTAAAATCATTGGCTTAATTTCTAGAATTGAGCTAGAAATGCGAAAAATTGAGAATAACTTAAGTCTTACTCATCAAATTTCTCTTTGTCCTCTTTCCATAGTAAGCAAGCACATTTGAGCTGGATTACAACCTGCTTGATTGTATTGGCTGGCACATTTCTTCGACACAATTAATAGGTGGAAAACTATAGGTCTTGCGTATAACCCATATGAGAATCAATGTAACTGTACTTCAAATGAACGCAGTATTAACGATGCAAACTAACTTAATGTTTCTTAATTAAACTCTTGTTATTCCGTTGGATAGAAGATTTGTATATCGAGAATGCGTAATTTTAACCTACGAGTGCAAATTAGATGCACAAATAAGAATCCGAGAAAACTTATGGCGCAATCTGAGCAATCATCAGGCAATTACCTATCTTCAACTGCACCTATAAAGTTATTTCCTAATAGAGCATCGCAATTAGATCTTTCTAGCTTAGGTGTTTCAGACCTTAAACAAGCTAGTTTGAAGACATCAGAAAATACACCGGATTTAGTTTGTTTTTCTCATCTTCGCTGGGACTTTGTTTATCAGAGACCACAACATCTTTTGTCCCGTTGTATTCAGGAACGAAGAACTTTTTTCGTCGAAGAACCAGTCTTCGAGTCCAGTGCTTCTTGGTGGTTAGAGGTTACCAGACGCGAGTGTGGTGTATGGGTGGGTGTGCCACATCTACCCCAAGGAATGAGCGAAGAAATGCTGGCAGCAATGCAGCAGAGTCTTGTGGACGAGTTGATTTCACAGTTTGCGATCGCAAACCCAATGCTCTGGTACTACAACCCGCTCGCCTTGTCGTTCACCAACCATTTAGAGCCGGTTTGTGTTGTGTATGACTGCATGGATGAGCTGACTGCATTCAAAGACGCATCCGCTACGTTAAAGAACTGGGAAGCACAACTGCTCAAATGGGCTGACGTGGTATTCACCGGAGGACAAAGCCTGTACGAAGCGAAACAACATCAGCATTCCAACATTCATCCGTTTCCAAGCAGCATTGATGTCGCGCATTTTGCTCAAGCTAGAGACATCGCAACCGATCCCCCAGATCAAGCCTGCATTGCTCATCCCCGTCTCGGTTTTTATGGCGTGATTGATGAACGGATGAATTTGGATTTGCTCGATGGAATCGCTCAAGCGAGACCGGATTGGCAGTTGGTAATGATTGGTCCGGTCGTAAAGGTTCATGCAGATAGTCTACCGCGCCGTCCCAACATTCATTACTTAGGCGGCAAGTCTTATCTCGAATTGCCCCATTACTTAGCCGGATGGGATGTCGCGCTGTTACCCTTTGCGCTGAACGAGTCGACTCGATTTATTAGTCCAACAAAAACGCCGGAGTATTTAGCTGCTGGAAAACCTGTGGTTTCAACTTCGATTCGCGATGTTGTCCGTCCTTATGGCCATCAAAATTTAGTTCACATTGCCGATAGCGTTGAAGAATTTGTTGGAAAAGCTGAAATTGCCATGCAGCAAAACCAACACGTCTCTTGCGAAGTGCAACTTCGCGCTAATCAAGATTGGCGCACACGCGTTGACGCATTTCTCTCTCAAACTTCTTGGGATGAGACTTGGGCAAGCATGATGCGACTGATCGAGGCTGCAATTCAAAATCGTGCTTCAGCTTCAGAAGCAATGTCCCCTATTGTGGAGAAATTTTAATGTTTGATTATCTAATTGTGGGTGCAGGCTTTGCAGGTAGTGTCCTTGCTGAGCGGTTAGCCAGCCAATCTGGCAAGAAAATATTGATTTGCGATCGCAGAACCCACATTGGAGGCAATGCTTACGATCATCACAACAATGCAGGGATTCTCGTTCACCGCTACGGTCCCCACATTTTTCACACCAATTCCCGCGACGTCTTTGAATATCTATCGCATTTCACCGAATGGCGACCTTATGAACATCGCGTTCTTGCTAGTGTAGATGGGTTGCAAGTTCCGATTCCGATTAACCTCGATACGATCAACAAGCTTTATGGCTTGAATCTCACCTCGTTCCAAGTCGAAGAGTTTCTTGCCTCGATCGCAGAGCCAAAAGAGTATATTCGCACCTCAGAAGATGTGGTTGTCAGCAAAGTAGGACGCGAATTGTACGAAAAATTCTTCCGGGGCTACACCCGCAAACAATGGGGCGTAGATCCGTCTGAACTCGATAAATCCGTCACAGCACGGGTTCCTACTCGCACCAATCGTGACGATCGCTATTTCACTGATACCTATCAAGCGATGCCGTTGCATGGATACACTCGCATGTTTGAAAATCTGTTGTCACATCCGAATATCAAAGTGATGCTTAACACAGATTACCGCGAGATTCAGAAAGTGATTCCGTTCCGGGAAATGATCTACAGCGGACCCGTTGATGAATTTTTTGATTATCGGTTTGGCAAACTACCGTATCGATCGCTCGAATTCAAACATGAAACGCACGACAAATCTGTTTTTCAACCCGCTCCAGTGATCAATTATCCCAATGAGCACGCTTACACTCGTGCCACTGAGTTCAAGTATTTGACCGGACAAGAGCATTCCAAAACCAGCATCGTTTACGAGTTGCCGAAAGCAGAAGGCGATCCATACTATCCTGTGCCTCGCCCTGAAAATGCCGAACTCTACAAGAAATACAAAGAGATCGCTGATGCAACGCCGGACGTGCATTTTGTCGGACGGTTAGCCACCTACAAGTACTACAACATGGATCAGGTCGTCGCTCAGGCACTTGCAATTTACGCCAAACTGTCCGAGCGTCCAAGCTGGCATCCCGAAGAAAAACAAGTAACCCCAAAAGCACTTGCACCCGATTCTAATGGCAGCTTGCCAAGCAATCAAAAAGCAAGTCCTCCTGCTCAGAAAAATGGTGCAAGGTCCGTAGCGATGACGCAGACAGAATAAGGACAAGTAAAGATGACAATTAGGCAGGATGGTCAGCGACATACGCCAAAGGTGTCGTTGATCTCTGATATGGCGCAGCATGCAGCCCATAGCTCTCAACCTTCACAGCTTGAAGTGTGGGGTGGGGTGGAATGTACAGTCAATCGAGTGGGCGACCAATATTTTGATCAACTCGAACGCAACGGGCACGCCACCCGCTTGGAAGATCTCGACCAATTTGCCTCCTTAGGAATTACGGCAATTCGCTACCCAATTCTCTGGGAACGCATTGCTCCAAATGGTCTTGCGCAAGCAGACTGGACATGGGCGGATCAACGCCTCGAGCGGCTGCAGGCTTTAGGCATTCGTCCAATTTTGGGGCTAGTTCATCACGGCAGTGGTCCCCGTGATACCAGTCTGGTCGATCCTGCATTTGCCGAGAAAGTTGCCCAATTTGCTGCTGCGGTTGCGCGTCGCTATCCTTGGGTGAACCATTACACGCCCATCAATGAACCTCTAACAACAGCCCGCTTTAGTGGATTGTATGGTCATTGGTATCCTCACGGACGCGACGACCAAACGTTCATCCGGGTCTTGCTAAACGAGTGTCGTGCTGTCATTCTGGCAATGCAAGCAATTCGGCAAGCCAATCCACAGGCGCAACTCGTTCAAACTGAGGATTTGGGTAAGGTTTTCAGCACACCCTTGTTGGCCTATCAAGCGCAGTTTGAGAACAATCGACGGTGGCTCAGTCTCGATTTGCTCTGCGGTCGCATCGATCGCGCCCATTCCCTATGGAAATATTTACACCATCAAGTTGGGATTGACGAAGCTGAACTGGTTTGGTTTCAAGAGAATGCTTGTCCGCCTGACGTGGTGGGGATTAATCGGTATTTGACGAGCGATCGCTGGCTCGATGAACGTCTCGATCGCTATCCGGCCTCCTCACATGGTGGCAACGAAACTCATCAATATGCCGATGTAGAAGCTGTTCGGGTCTGTATCGAAGGCATTTGGGATCCCTACTCAATGCTCAAAGAAGTGTGGGAACGCTATCAGTTGCCGGTGGCCGTCACCGAAGTGCATCTACAGTGTACCCGTGAAGAACAGTTGCGCTGGATCAAAGAAATCTGGGACGCTGCACAACGCCTCAGCCGTGATGGTGTAGAGATTCGAGCTATCACAGCTTGGTCATTGCTAGGGGCCTACGATTGGAATAGCTTGGTCACTCGTGCCGACGGATGCTATGAGCCAGGGGTTTTTGATTTGCGTGCGCCTCGCCCCCGATCGACCGCCATAGCCGAGATGCTGCGCTGTTTGGCGCAAGGACAGAACTACTCCCATCCTGTTTTAGAAGCGCCAGGATGGTGGCAGCGATCGCTGCGATTGCTTTATCCACCTATAAGCTGTACAACAGGTGAACAAAGCATTGAACAACATCATTCTGTTGAACAACACCCGATCGCTCAAACGGTCGCCCCACTCGTCATTACGGGAGCCACAGGAACACTCGGGCGCGCCTTTGCTCGAATGTGTGAGCTACGCGGTATTTCCTATCGGCTGCTTTCCCGACAGGAGATGGACATTACCAACCCAACTTCTGTGGATCAAGCGTTGGTAGCGTTAAAACCTTGGGCGGTGATCAACGCGGCGGGATATGTTCGAGTCGATGAAGCGGAACGCGAGCCGCAGTTGTGCCATCAGATTAATGCAGATGGAGCGGCAATCTTGGCAAAAGCTTGTCTTCAGTACGACACTCCTTTAGTCACATTTTCATCAGATTTGGTGTTCGATGGCGATCGCGCTGCTCCGTACACCGAAAGCTCGCCAATGAGACCATTAAACATCTACGGGCATAGTAAAGCGATCGCAGAACAACGGGTGTTAAAAACGCAGCCCCGTTCGCTTGTCATTCGCACCAGTGCCTTTTTTGGTCCTTGGGACGATTACAACTTTCTCGCGATCGCGCTTAAGACCTTAACAGCAGGAGAGTCGTTTATTGCAGCAGAAGACGCGATCGTGTCACCGACTTATGTTCCTGACTTGGTGAATGCGACCCTAGATTTATTAATCGATGGAGAGTATGGCGTTTGGCATTTAGCCAATTCAGGCGCAACCACTTGGGCAAACTTTGCCCAGCAAGCGGCTGAACTGGCCGGACTCGACGCCACTCGAATCGAATCGCGCCCCACCGAAGAACTAGGGTGGATTGCTCCTCGTCCTGCTTACAGCGTTCTAAGTAGCGAACGAGGAACATTACTGCCGTCATTGGAAGGTGCTATGGATCGCTATATTCAGCAGTACATTGCAAACCGCGCTTAATCAACAGAACCAAATAGGTGTTGCAAAATCACAAGATTCATCCAGTGATTCTGCAACACCTATTTGTCCAATCTATAATTTGTTCAATCTATGGAGAATTAGCACCAAAAGATTGTTCAAGATAAGAACGAACAGCGCGTCGGCTCAATGCTCGGCCTAGCAAGAACCAAGCAAGATAACTAGCTAGAGACGTGGCGAATAAGGCGAGGATAAGAGAAGGAAGAACTGGTAAACCAAGAACTTCTAATCCGGCAGCTAGAGTGATATAGAAACCACCGATCATGCCTGAAAAAGGGACAATAATTTGTAGCTTTGCTTCCGTTGGTAAGGTTTCAGGAGAAAGGTACTTAGACCAATATTTGATTCGTTGCCTGACTGTGATCGCGAATGGGATGGCGCAGACAAGGGTAATGAATACTCCTGATAGCAGCAAAACGTAGGGTGGCGAGGGTCTAGCTGTTACTAGCTCCTCAAATTGCTTTAGAGAAATGAACCAATCCATAGTTGAGGTAAGAATGTTGTAGGTTTTGGTGAATTTTGAAGACTTATCTCAAGCGGTATACCGCCTTTTCTAAAGTAGATAAAATCACCCTACAAAAACCAGCAAATAATACCTATAGTCCCAGTTCTATTTGCAAAAGGGTAGCTGTAAGGTAAAGCGCGATCGCGCTTATTAAGCAATCGTCTTCAAGTATAGTTTAGGAAATCAGTTGTTGAGTGATTCCATCAAAAGTTGGAGGTTGAAAAAATTGAAATCTTACATAGCATAAACTCATTAATTATTCCTAACTACTTAATCAGCAACAATTGACATCAGATGGGTAGTTATTAGGCAAAATTGTTCTGTTGATATCGCCGCGCAAATGGATTCTCAATTGCATCTTTGGCATCTCTTCCATATTGCAGCACTATTCAAAATCTACAGTCACTAATCTCAATTTTCCAAAGGAATTAAAACTAATCTGTCAGGAAAGAGCCATCTTCCAAAATGGGCAATCGCTTCTCCAGTGTAGCAATCTCAACAGTTTCCATTTTTAGTGGAACAGGAAAGTGTCCTAATTTCGTCTGTTCTTCCAAGGCAGAAAGCAGAGTGTGGAGTTCTTCTAACTTCTGGTGAATCACTTCTGCGTTGCTCTGTAGATCTGAGACACTATCCATAGTTCATTTGCCTAAATGATTTTCAGTTTCAAGCACTAATTGGTATTTCCAAAACTGGAGTTTGTTCTATTACGATCGTCTTCCTTGATTGATTCAATCGTTCAAAGCGATCGCTGAGCCAGTCAAACCCTTTTTCCAAACATTTCGGACAAACTTCACCGTAGTAAGTGCCCTGCTCATTACAGATAATGATTTTTGCTTCTGTCATCTCAAACAGTTGTTTACAGATTAAACAGGATTGTTTCTGAAGCAAACTGCTATTGTGTTCGACTTGAAGTTGCATTGACCCTCTTTTTCGGCTTCTAAAATTTAGTTCTGCAATTCTGTATTTTTATCGATGCTGCAAGCATAAGAATTCGGCTTGGCAATAGCTTCTGGCTTGAGAATGAGCGCAGATATAGTCTGGTTGTGACAGTCTATACAAAACAGGTTAAATGTTTCGACTTACGGTCTAACCATTGCCTAACTGATACAAATAGAACAGGTCAATTCCTAAGGAAATTTACGGTTTTGCTGTCTCTGTAACTCGCGATTTACCCCTTAAACAGGCGAGCATTATTCTCTAGGAAAAACAGCGTCGTGAAGTTTGTCTTGAGTGTTTGCACCGAGGATTTGAGTGGATTCAGCAAAACTTAGAAAGCCATTTCCTCGGCAATTGAATTTATCGGTAACGCCAGCAAATTAAGTAACGTAAACAAGGATTTTTTCTAGGCTCCATTGCATAATAAATCGCATAGACTTGTATAAGACGTTACTTCTTTAATTTGCAATGGTGCAATGTATTAGCCCGGTGAGCTTTTCAGAGGCTGACTTCGATCGGTTTGCCTCAGATCTCAATCAAGATGGAATTTGTGTGATTCGCAATCTTTTCGATCGCAGCCTAATCGAAGAGTGGAAGGATGCCTTTGATCGCGTGGTGAGAGCAAGGAAAAATCAGCCTGGAGGACTCGCGCCACGAGAGCAAAATCGTTACTACCTAACGCTGCCTTGGATTGCTCCGTTTGCCAATGCCGAGGTATTTGCGAATTCTGCCATTATGGGAATCCTCGATCGCGTGTTTCTGCAAGAATATCGCTTGGTGCAACTGGGCGTTGATTTTCCGATGCAGGGTTCGACGTATCAAGACGTTCATCGAGATTTTCGTCCGTTATTTTCGGATCAAATTGTCACTCCACTGTATGCCCTAGCGGTGAACTTTCCCTTAGTTGAAGTCACTGCCGAAAATGGGCCGTTTCAAATGGCGCGAGGAACGCACACATTATCGCGTGAAGAGGGATTACGGAAAGTCGCGACAGGCGAAATTGAAGTCGAGTCTTTTTACATGCAGCCTGGAGATGTGATGATCCGGTCGCCGCTGGCGTTGCATCGCGGTTCGCCAAACCAAACCGATCAAGCGCGTCCAATGGTGGTGATGGGATACGTCATGCATTGGTTGCACACGCCAAAAGTCGATCTCACGCTCCAGCAGGATTATTACGATAGCTTACCGGAACCGTTGCAGGAAATGTTGCGCTGCGAGGTCATCGATCGCTTACCGGAAAATCGAGCGGAAACCTACATCAACTTCAAGTACTAACAATTTCAAGTACTAAAATTCGAGAATTAAGATCGAAGAAACGCTTGCCACTTCAGTTGAGAAGCATGATGTCGGATTTGGATACTGAGCCAGTTACATTACCAAAGGAAGCCCGCACTTACATCAATCCGGTTTATCCGGGCTACTTTGCTGATCCATTTGCTTGGGAACATGAAGGCGTTTACTATGCGATCGGGACGAGTGCCGCTGAAGCCGCAGGAACAGTCGATGAGGTTGGCGAACGGCGCGTTTTTCCCCTCCTGCGCTCCGAAGATTTTGTAACTTGGGAGTTTGCAGGCAATGCGCTCATTCGTCCCGATTCCGCTTTGGGCAATGACTTCTGGGCACCTGAAGTGGCCTACTCAGATGGCGTGTTTTATCTTTACTACTCGGTTGGGCACGAGGATAAACAGCATCAGTTACGAGTTGCTAAGAGCGATCGTCCTTTAGGCCCCTATCAAGACTTAGGAGAATCATTACTTGATCTCGAAGCTTATCCGTTTGCGATCGATCCACATCCCTTTCGAGATGATGATGGGCAATGGTATTTGTTCTATGCGTGCGATTTTCTAGATGCGGATGCAGAAGTCAGGGCAGGAACAGCGCTCATGGTTGACCGACTTGACGGCATGACCAAGCTAGCTGGAGAAGCAACCGTTGTGCTGCGATCGCGATCGGACTGGCAGCGTTTCTTAAAAGACCGTCCGATGTACGGGGGCATTTATGATTGGCACACCTTAGAAGGTGCTTGTGTTCGGAAACACGGCGATCTCTATTACTGCTTCTATAGTGGCGGACGGTGGGAAACTGAAAACTATGGCGTTGACTATGGCGTTGCCGATAGTGTCATGGGTCCCTACTCGGATGCAGGAAATGAAACAGGGGCGCGAGTGTTGCGATCGCTTCCAGACCGGGTTCTGGGTCCGGGTCACAACTCAATTGTGGTCGGCCCTGACGGACAAACGGAGTATATTGTTTACCATGCGTGGGATACCAGCAAAACTGCCCGTCGAATCTGCCTAGATAAACTGATTTGGACGGCAGATGGACCTCGATGCAACGGTCCAACGTGGACCGTGCAAACTGTTTTTCTTTAAGACGTGGTAGCGAGGGCAAAACCATTCTCCAACCTAATTAGAAGAATAGTTTTGCGTCTATAGTTATTTTTTCTATTTATAGGTTTGTTAGTTTAGTCCTGCGGCTAGATGACACTGAGGTTCATTCGACTAATCTAGTCCTTGTATGGACTTGCGAAGAACGTTCTTCAGTCAGATAATTTCCTGTTGTGATAGAAAATGATTCTACAACCTCAATGCTTCCGTTTGATGTACTCCTGGAGTACATCAAACGGAAGCATTGTTTTGATTTTACAGACTATAAACGTTCTAGCTTAGAGCGGCGGGTGCAACACCGCATGAGCCAGCTTGGTATCGAGAACTACAGCGAATATCTGAGCTATTTAGAGGACACTGAGGAAGAATTTACACATCTTTTTAGCGCGATTGAAATTAATTACACCTACTTCTTCCGCGATCGCGACTCGTGGGACTACCTTTATCGAGAAATCATTCCTCGCATTCGGGCGACTAAGCAACCCGATGAGCCGATTCGGGTGTGGAGTGCGGGTTGTGCGTCTGGGGAAGAAACATATACCTTAGCGATCGTTCTAGCTGAAGCACTGGGAATCGAACAGTTCAACCAGCGAGTCCACATTTTTGCTACAGACGTTGACGATGATGCACTTGAGAAAGCTCGTCAAGGCAGTTATTCTGAGCGCGAAGTGACTCAAATTCCTCCCCATCTGCTCAGTCAGTACTTTAAACAGAGTAACGATCGCTATCAGTTTCGTAAAGACTTACGCACTGCAATCTCCTTTCATCGGCATAATTTGGTTCAACATGCGCCCATGTCGAAGATTGATTTGCTCGTGTGCCGCAATACGCTAATTTATTTCGATGTCGATGCACAGACAAAAGTATTGGTTCGCTTTCACTTTAGTCTCAAAGACCGTGGCTTTCTCTTCTTGGGCAAAGCAGAAATAGTGCCGAGCCAATTGCAACTCTTCAAGACGCTCAATGTTAATCATCATGCTTACACCAAACTACCAAAGGAATATCTGAGTCCACATCTGTTCATCAAAGCGTTTAAGCGACCTCGATGAGTTGCGGTTAGCACAGAGCGCAACTTCAGAGAAATGGGCTCTGCCAAGCTCCAAAGGGGAGATCGCTCTAAAGTTTCTACTCTCAAGCGGGTTCGGCACTCTCAAGCTCCGCTGCCACCTTCTTCGCGCTCTTCCATCAGCAATATCACTCCTTGCGGTTGGGGTTCCGTCCCTATCAGCGAACTACAACTCACGTAACAGTGAATCGTTCTACCGCGACGATTGATCGCCTCCAGCGTTACCTTAAGCGCTTCGGGTGTTCGCTGCGCTAAGCATTCTCGAATTGTTTCTAGCAGTTGAGCCACCGGAAGCCCAATGTCAAGATTGACAAAATTCTGTCCTACAGCTTCTTCGGTGCGCAGTCCCCACAAATCTTCGGCTTTGTGATTCCAGATTTGTACCTCCAACTTGCGATCGACAACGACCACTCCATCGCGCAAACTCGACAAAATCGACTCCAGAAAGGTATTGACCTGATTGGTTGATTTGCTGCGTTGCTCAAGTTCATCGTTTAACGTCTGCAATTCTTCATTGGTTGACTGCAATTCCTCGTTCATCGTTTCCAATTCTTCGTTGCTCGATTGCAGTTCTTCGTTTGTCGTTTCTAATTCTTCGTTACTCGATTGCAGTTCTTCGTTTGTCGTTTCTAACTCTTCATTGGCAGACTGCAATTCCTCATAGGCCATTTCTAGCTCTTGGTTCGAGTGTTCGAGTTCTTCTCGCAGTCGCTTGTAGCAGGTGACATCAATAAACGTAATGCTGATGCCCAAAATTCGACTTAACGGATCAAACAGCGGCGAAACTTGCACATCTAGGTAAATGGTTTCGCCTAGAGCAGTTTGATAAACGGCGTCATAAACATTAACGGTTCGCCGCTGCTGATAGACCTGTTCTATGCACGATCGTAGTTCTACCGGGCGGTAAGACAGTTCTAAATCTTGCAACGGACGAGCGAGATCACGGGTAGACAGGTTAAAAAGGCTTCTCGCCTGTTGGTTTGCCAAAGCCAGTGCCCCGTTCGCATCGATCACTAAGCGAGCCAAAGCACCCGAATCAAACGCCGCTTCTCTCAGACGAATCTGATGCGAGGAGCGCTCTACCACGGTACCGCCACTTGCTTTTGACATGACTAACATGCGATCGCGCAGATTCAACTTTGGTACTTTCTTAAAGATGCGGCACTTTAGATCAATCACCGCAAACGTGCTACTGTGCGACAGCAGCGTTTCGGCTTTACCGAGAAATAGAAATCCTTCATCGCGTAGCGCAAAATGAAAGTGGTTAATAATTCTGGCTTGCGTTTCTGCGTTGAAATACATTAACGCGTTGCGGCAGATCAACAAATCGAGTCTAGAAATTGGCGCATCTTGAATTAAGTCATGACGACCGAAAATAATCGATCGACGCAGATCCTTACGAAAGCTATATTTATCGTTTGACTGCTCGAAATACAGCGCTAATTGGTCATCCGACAGATCTTTTAGCTTGTCAGGCGAGTACACCCCCAACCGCGCTTGAGCCAACGCTTCTTCATCAACATCGGTCGCATAAATTTTGACGCGATCGCGAAATTGCTCAGTTCCGATCACATCGGAGATCGCCATTGCAGCAGTATAAGCTTCCTCTCCAGACGCGCAGCCTGCACTCCAAATGCGAATTTGTTCGTTGGGTTCTCGGCGCGACATGATGCAAGGAATAATTTCACTCGAAAAATAGTCCCATGCAGGGCGATCGCGAAAAAATGCAGTGACGTTAATTAATAAAGTGTTGAATAAAATATTAAATTCTTCTGGGTGAACTTCTAAATAGTCAAGATAATCTCCATAACTTTCGATATTGATGGCGTGCATTCGCTTCAGCACACGGCGCGTTAGGGTAGAGCGTTTGTAGCCTGTAAAGTCAAACCCTCGGCTCTGTCTTACATACTCTAAAAGTACTTCAAACTCAGATTGGCTATTGGCGTTTGTCATGGAATGAAAAAGTCAAGGATTTGGCTGCTCTGGCAAAAGGCAAAGATACCAGATTAAACGTCGGGTTGTTAGCGCAGAAAAAACCACCTAGCTAGGGTTTAGCTCTAACTAAATTGTTCACACTTGATTGTTCACGCTTGATTGTTCACACTTGCGCAAAATTAATTGCATAGGCAACGAATTGCAGGTACCCGTGAAAGAGGCTTCGCCTGCAAATGAAACAGACGCATACAGCAACGCTTCCCAACAAGGAATGAAGATAAGACAGTTTAGAATTTTTGTACAACGAGGGATGCAATTGATTCTGAACGTTGCTAAGTGTGGGGATGAATCACCTATTGATTTGAATCTTGTTTACCCCTTAAATCTCTCAACTCTGGAAAAACTACATGAGTTCAAAACCCCTCAAAATTGGGGGTAAGAGGGCAAATTCATCCCGTAATTGTGCAACGCCGAATGCTACCTCTCTACTACAAGATAATCATTCTTTCGTTATGACCCCTGATAAGATCATCATTCTTTTAGTATTCATCCCTCATCCTTCACCTGCTGCATTGGCTCAATTTGCGTAGCAATAACTCCACGCACAACATTCGCCTGCTGCCGAGCTTCCTCGGCGCGTCGGAGAAATTGCGCTTCTGAATACATTCGTTTTTGCTCCTGCGCCTGTTTTGCCATGCGTACTGCTAAAGCTGCTTTTTCTTCAAGCGCCCGCACTGCCGACCAAAGCGATGCCTCAACCAAGTCGGTTTGTCCAGACAGCAAACTATCGCTCGAATAGGCGTGTCCGACATGACATCGATAACGAATGAGTCCATTGTCTCGCAGCTCCCACAGCACCCCGCCACAGTCAGGGCACGTCACCATTGAAGGTGAAGTTTCAGGATGCTCGCCCTGTTCTAACTTTGCCTTGCTTTGTGCCACGATTTCGGCTTCTTGTTCTAGGTTAGTAGACATTGGAGTGTCCTTTTCAACAGGATTTTGGCTCAAAACAACTAACTGAGCCGCTAAATCACTGAGCCGCAAGATAGCGTCAACCTTCACATTTTTGATTGCACTGGTCACCATTCCGTCAAACAAGGCTTCGTTGGGATCTTGCACGATCGCAACCCCACCGTGAGCTTTGATCAGTTTCAGCCCGGCTGTGCCGTCATCCAACATTCCCGACAAAATTACTCCAATCGTTCGCTGCCCATACGATTGCGCTGCCGATCGAAACATGACATCGACCGCCGGACGGTGCCCATTCTCTCGCGGGCCTCGATCGAGGCGAATGTGGCCATTGTCTAGCAATAAGTGATAGTCAGGCGGAGCAATATAAACTCGTCCTGGCTCGATGGGGTCGCCGTCGTTCGCGTGCAGGGCGGGCAACGTATGGCAACGGTTGAGAATTTGCGGTAACATACTCGTCGCATAGGACGGAAAATGCAACGTCACAAAAACGGCAGCAGGCAGATCAGCAGGAAGCGCTTTGACAAGTTGGCTCAGTGTTTCGACCCCACCCGCCGAAGCACCAACAACAATAATGTTGCGCTCAAGCATAAAATCCTTTAAGTTAGCAACCTGTCGATGATTGGTAATTCAATTAGTCGGTAATTCAATTTAGCAAGATCTAAGCGATCGCTCATCCTTCCTGAGATGTCTTCCTTTAAGAGAGCTGATTTTTCACTGGGATTCGGCACGGAAGCTCGACTCGGAAGGTTGTTCCCGCTCCGAGTTGACTTTCGACTGAAATTCCTCCTTGCATCAGTTCGACTAAAGCCTTGGTAATCGACAAGCCTAGCCCCGTACCGCCTTGAGATCGAGTATTGGTTTGATTCACTTGCCAAAATTCGCGAAAAATTTGAGACTGATCGGCAGTATCAATGCCAATTCCAGTGTCACCCACCACGATCGCAAAGCGTCCTTCAGGTAATTCTAAAACTTCTACAAAAACCCGTCCAACATCAGTGAATTTAATGGCGTTTGAAATCAAATTAATCACAATCTGACGCACCCGTAGGGGGTCATTTACGATCGCAATAGGAGCCGACGGTACGCAAAACTGCAACTGTATATGTTTTTGATCTGCCAAAGGCTGCAGTTCCTCAACGATCGCGCTTATCAATTCGCTTGCATCAACCGCTTGTAAGTTGAGCTCTAATCGGTTCGCTTGCAGTTTAGAGAAATCTAGAATGTCTTCGATTAGCATTAGCAGGTGCTGTCCATTTTTCAGCACCCGTTCTAGCATCGTGATCTCACGAACCTGACCCTGAGCGCGAAATTGACGCATCAGCAAATCAGAAAATCCTAGAATCGCATTCATCGGTGTGCGTAACTCATGCGTGACTGTTGCCATAAACTGCTGTCTAAGGCGATCGGCTTCGATCAGTTGCACGTTTTGTAACTTTGTTTGGTGCAGTTGTTCTTCGGCTTGCTTGCGCTCCGTGATGTCCCGAATCAGCCACCGCAGCCCAATGGTCTGCCCGTCATTGCGTACAGTTTCCACCGTAATGGCGGCTTCAAAGAACCTTTGCTCTCTGCTACGCAATTGCACTTCCCATTCTTGAATTCGTCTCAAGACCGGAAGGTGATTCAGAATCGCACGAAATGCTTGGCGATTTTCCTCAGGTACAAAGGTGAGGAGCGGTTTGCCGATGAGATGTTTGGAGCTAACCTTTAGCAGTTCTACGGCTGCCCGATTTGCCTCGCGCACGGTACCAAATTGATCGGTAACTAAATAGCCATCAGGGGCAAATTCAAATAGCTCTTGATAGCGTTGCCGCTCTGCCTCAATGATGTGCTGAGCCTCTAAAATGTTATTTTGCTGTTCACGAATTTCTTCTTGAGCAACTTGCAGTTCCTCTAGCGACACATGAAGTTCTTCTAAGCAGTCCACCAAAATTTGTGAGTGTTCTCCAGGCATTTTTTTGACTGCCTGATCGATGATTTTGGCGCGTTGGTGGACTGCCTGAATTTGCTGATCAAACAAGCCGCTTTCAACTTTCATTCTCATGTAAGTCTAGAATTTTATCAAAGTTTATCCGCTTCAGGCAGACGAATTTGGGGTTATTTTACTATCCTTCAATATGAACTTCCTTTCTGCATCTATGGTTGGGCAGAGAGCGGCATATTTCGATACTCATATTAGCGAACATTTATTAGCGAACATTGTGAAGATTCTTATCTGTTTAAATTCTGAAGAATTGGACTAAAACCCCAATCTTTACGTTTGCTGGTGTTTACTGATACAGCTTTAATTAAAAGTTCTTGATTCTTAGGACAGACCAGGAAATACCTCCGTAGTTGCTACCTTAGTTGATGCCTGGCTAAAACGCCTTTTGCAAAAATTTGTTTTTATTTCAGAACGATTCATGACACAAAACTATCTAACTCAGGACAGTTCTGAGAGTATCTATGGCTACAAAAATAAAACTCGTCAACTTCAAATTGTGAGAATCACAAATATTCCCAATTGGTATTATGAGCGGGTTGTGTTTCCTAGTCAGTATCTTTTGTTTCATGCCCCAACTGGAGCTAAGCTTGAAATCCACGACGGGAAACCAATTACCGCAGTTATGGAAGATACGATCGATTGCACTTCGCTAAAACTTCGCACGTTGAATCGCTGAATTTGGGTTGGTAGTGTTGGAGACTTGTTGATCCGCTTCATTGTCCAACCACGGCTCTATCACACTACCCCAATCCTCAATCTCTGATAATCAAATGATTATAGGAATCGAAATAAAGTTTGCCTTGCTGCTGAAGCTGTCCGAGTAGGCGGGTAATCGTTACTCGCGTCGTACAGCAAGCGCTGGCAAAATCTTGATGTGTGAGTTTCACCTTTAACCGAACTCCGGGCCTGTTCCCTGTAAAAGTGTCGTCAGATGCAGGAACCGCTTCGCCAAGCTCTTCTTTCAGCAAGCGCAACAACTGATTGAACCGCTCTTGCACGCGCAGATGTCCGTGCATCATCAAAAACTGTTCCGCGCGCTGTAGCCGTTGCATAATACGCGGGAGTAGCGCTTGAGTTAGTTCCACCGATTGAGCTATTTCTGCAACCGGAATCACAACTAGCTCCACATCTGAAAGCGCGATCGCTTGATAGACCGGTAGCGCCGTCAAACATGCTCCAAACACGTGTTCTTCGGCCACTAAGCCCACCACAATTTCTTCGCCGGATCGAGAGAGCGTGGTCAGCTTCACAATGCCTTGCTTCACTAGCCAAAGGGTCTGCGGCTCAACGGGGATCACTTCTCCTTTGCGGTAGCGATCGCAGGAGCGAAACTTCGACACATCCGAACTTGCCTGAGTTAACGCCGCAACCGATCGCTTACGACTGCTTAAATCTTGCACCTGCCACCGCAATAAAAGCGGTTCGTCTTGGTCGTTGCGAATCACATCGACGGTCAACCCTGCCTCAAACCAATCTTGCTGCCGCCGCTGCAACCGAACGCTTAACTGTGCCCGATTTCGCTGCCCATTGGCTGAGCCATCTTGCTGACTAATCTGAGTCAGAATGTTACGAAAGGCAGTGCGATCGTCGAGGGTAACGAGACTGACTAAAGGTTTTTCGATCAGATAAAGCATGTGGCGCTCGAACAGGGTTGCCGCTGCCCGATTCACTTCTTGAATCGCTCCAGAAAGTGTAGTAATAATTAGTGCGTCGGGAGCAAATTCAAACAAGCTTTGATAGCGAAATCGCGCGGCATTTGCTTCGTGTTGAACGACGGTAAGAGCTTCGTTTTGGCGGGTTAATTCTTCTACAGCAACCTGCAATTCTTCTGAAGCAAGCCCCAATTCTTTTAGCGCGATCGGCAGTACATCAGTTGTTACACTTTTCGATTGTGGCGACAACTGATGCAGTCCTAAAACCTGCCCATGAATGACTTGAATTTGCTTGTTCAATAAATCCATGTCGTACATGAGTTTGTCCCCTCGACTAGCTACTTAGAGTTAAGCATAGAAAAATACGCTCAACTCTGGTATTCACCCTAATAGAGATTTCTTGTATTACCTGACTTGAGATTAGTTGATGTGCAATAAAGTAAAGTAATCTTACAAAAATTAAATTTGTAATTATACAAGTTCTCCTTTCTCATCTTCGATCGCCATGCGTTTTGTCGAAAAGCCACCAAGAATAATTCCTCGAATCAATGACACTTCTTCATCCAAGCTCTTGGCATGATTCTCATATTTCAGGGCTGTCTTTTGCAAGTTGTGACCTTTCATTCGCCCTGCCATTTGGCGCGAAAATGTGACCTTTTCCTCCATCACCCGAATTGCTGACCAAAGCGCATTTTCTAAATTCTGCGTTTGCTCAGATAGGAAGGAATCGGCTGTAAATGAATGTCCCGTATGACAGCGAAACCGGAGCGGATCTTCGTCACCAATCTGCCAAATGCTCCCGTTACACTCAGGGCAGGTGTAGCTTGTCCGAGTTCCAATCGATTCAACGTTTTCCAGAAATTCCTGGGTGTTCAGTTGCTGTTCAGCAATTTTAGATTCAACTTCGATGTCTTTAGTCACTGGGTACGCTTCCTGCGGCTCTGCGGCTTCAGTAGATAAACGGACAAGGAGGGCTGGAATTTCGGCAAGCGGTAGGCAATGATCGACCTTAACAAATCGCAAGGCATTCTTCACCATGCTGGGGTATTCTGCTTCTTTCGGGTCTTGTACGATCGCAACTCCGCCCCGTTTCTTGATCGCTTGCAGTCCTACGGTGCCATCATCGAGAAAGCCGGTTAACACCGCTCCTACTACCCTAGAACCGTAAGCGCGGGCAGCAGAACGAAACAGCGCATCAATGGCGGGTCTAAATCGGTTTTCTTGAGGTCCGCGCACGACCCGTACATATCCTTGATTCACCAACAAATGATAATCGGGCGGCGCAACATAAATTCGCCCCGGTTGAAGCTTTTCTCCGTCCGTTGGGTGAGATACTGGCAGGGAACTTACCTCTGTCAGAATGTCGGGGATTATGCTCACTCGATTGGGATCGAGGTGTTGAACGATCAAGATAACAGCATCTATATCAGCAGGCAGAGCACTGACGATCACACCGAGTGCTTTGAGTCCGCCTGCTGAAGCTCCGATAACAATAATGTCGTGTCCAGGCATAAACTTCTTCTAATCCTTTCTGTGTTTGTACTTTACCTGTGTTTATAACGGTCTGTGTTTGTAACTGTAAGTTTTGTAAACGAGAATAGCACCCTCTAATCTGCATCTTCGGAATGATTAAGCGCAAATAAAACAATTAATTTGCCATTCAAATGCTTACCGAAATATGATTTTTATCAGCAAGATGTCATGCTAACTCTAACATCTACAAATCCTACAGAAGAACGTCCTGCGATCGCGCCTTGAGATAATCCCAAAACACAACTGAGATTCTCATCACAAAGGTTCTCAACTGCAAAACAAATCTATTTGCGAATCAGTAAATGCTTCTCCACGCTTTGACAGTTCCTTGACCGATTGCACTATCCACGACTTCGCCGTTATCTGCGATCGCTCTTAGTTGAACATCCTGGGGCGCATTCCTGAGCGCCGTTGCTAATTCTGGATTGATTGAAAACTGCCCATTTTTGTTCTGAAGCTGAAAAACGCGATCGCCCGCTTTGACAGATAGCCCGGTAATCTTTTGAACGCCGTTATTGGCAACGCAAATAGAATCGGGAAAGTCATCATAAAAATATCCAAATGGATAATATCCAAACCTTGAGGCATGTAACCGACGATGAAACGGGAATGAATGCCGAGCGAGTCCTCCGAAGTTACGCTCTGCGCTGATCGCACATTCTCGTCCACTGTAAGCCAATAGAACACGCACCGAGTCAGGCTTCCACAGACTAACGACCTTGACTTGACTATTGGTATTGCGGAACGATCGCGGAAAATAATTTTGATCGAAGACAGCGAGCGATTCTCCCTCAAACGGATCAATCACTCTCACAGGCTGCGACCACGGCACTCGCAGATTTGGCTGCAAGATCGACGATCGCACGATCGGCAGCCCCGATGTAGACGTTTGCGCAGCGAGTTTTCCAAGGTTGCGATCGGCGCTCAGCGCAGGGGAACTTAAGAGGCTGGTGGTTACAAGTGCAGCGATTCCTACAGAGTTACACAGGGCGCTAATTGTACCCGTCCGAATCCAAGACCTCGTCAAGCAAGTTAACATCGCTCTTTCACTCAATCAGCAGGATATAGTTTGATTCTAGCGATTGGTTTTGCGATCAGGGAGTAGGTATGGAACTTACGCAAATCATTACAGATGTTGCAGTGCAGCCGTAGGTCTTTACAAACAGAGTGCCTATGGTGAGGAATGTTGCTTCTGGAGTAAGGAATGTTGCTTCTGCAGTAAGGAGGGTTGCTTCCGGTGTAAGAAGGGTTGCTTTCGACGTAAGGAAGATTGCTTTCAACGTAAGGAAGGGTTGCTTCCGCCGTAACGAACCTTGCTTCTAGCGTAAGAAGGGTTGCTTCTGGTGTAAGAAGGGTTGCTTTCGACGTAAGAAAGATCGCTTTCGACGTAAGGAAGGGTTGCTTCCGCCGTAAGGAGAGTTGCTTCTGTCGTAAGGAAGATTGCTTCTGTAATTAAGTCTAGGTTCGTGTCGTTTAAGGTCAGTGTCTTGATGTAAGGTCAGTGTCTTGATGTCACCAGTACGTAAGTCTTGATATGGAGAAATTTAGGACGTGGGTTTTCTGGCTTGAATCCACGCTGTCTGACTGTTCCAAATCACCGTTTGATTGGTCAATCGAGTCAAGAAAATCCGCTGAATTTGGGCGAGTTCTGTGGGGGACAACACGCGAGCGAGGTGATCTGCATAGGTAAGTTGATCTGGGTTGGAGGTAAACCAACGATCAATTAACGACTCCGATAGATATACCTCGGTTTGGGTTTGTTCGGTTTGCAACTCGACCTCGAATCCTGCTTGCTCAAAATAAGAGTGCAAGTCTTGGGTCGTCCAATTCAGCTTGGGATCTACAGATTGGCTGTAAATTGCTTCCTCGGCTTGCTGCCAGAGAGCATACAGTTTCGCGTTTACCCAAGACGGATCAGCCAGTTGATACAATCGCTGGGCAACTCGTGGAACGGATTCTGCTAATACAATTCGCCCGTTTGCTGTCATCAGCGATGCGAGTGATGCGATCGCACCCGCTTTATCAACCTCAGCTTGAAGGGCATTTCGTCCAATGATGCGATCGAATGGGATGGACTGTGGCAAAGCTTGCACCAGAATCGGACGAGATAGTTCTGGCAAGGACTGCATTTGCTCACTCAATGCCGCAAAGTCTTTCTCACTTTGCACACGAGCATACACACCCCCTTCAGGAACTTGACGAATCGCTTCCCACACGAGCAAACCGCTACCTGCATTCAAATCAAGAATCACATGATGGCGCTGCGGCTGCGCGATCGTAAAGATGCGATCGCGAACCTTCCCCAGCGTTTCCCCCACTTGACCAAGTGAGCGAGCTATCCATCGATCTACACTCGAATTGGCAGGACTCACCGTGAGAGTTTCAGGCATCTCAATTCCGATTCCTTCAATCAATGCCGCAAGTTGCGCCTCGCGATCGCGCTGCACTTTGACTCGAATCGAGCCTTCAAATCCTTGATCTGACGGTTGATAAAACACTTGGCCTTGCAAATTGCTGGGTAAGTACTGCTGTGCGACCCAGTGTTCTCGATACGAGTGCGGATAGAGATAGCCTGCTCCATCTCCAAACCCTTGTCGATCGCGATTCGAGTCGCGCAGATGCAGCGGTACTTCTGCTTCGCGTTCTCGCTCCACAGCAGATAGCGCATCGAAAAAGCCCATTACACTGTTTGATTTGGGTGCAGTTGCAAGATACAGTGCTGCTTGCGCCAATGGATAGCGACCTTCTGGCATTCCCACCCGATCAAACGCGGCGGCACAGGCATTCACAACCACGATCGCATTCGGATCAGCGAGTCCCACATCTTCGCCCGCTAAAATCAACATGCGACGAAAGATGAATCGCGGATCTTCTCCGGCATACACCATCCGCGCTAACCAATACATCGCTGCATCTGGATCAGAACCACGCAAGCTTTTAATGAAGGCGCTAATCGTGTCAAAGTGGGCATCGCCTTCTTTGTCATACAGAACGGCGCGTTGCTGGATCGACTCTTCCGCGATCGTCATGGTGAGATGAATGACACCTTGATCGTTCGGTGGTGTCGTTTTGACAGCAAGTTCCAGCGCATTAAGAAGCGATCGTGCATCTCCATTCGCAACATTCACCAGATGATCAAGCGCGTCTGGATCAAGAGCAATATCTAAAGTTCCATAGCCACGAGTGCGATCGCGCAACGCTTGCTCAACCACTTGCTTCAGGTGATCGAACGTGAGTGGTTTGAGTTGGAAAATGCGCGATCGACTGACTAACGCTTTGTTGACTTCAAAGTAAGGATTCTCGGTCGTCGCTCCAATCAGAATAACGGTTCCATTTTCTACCCACGGCAGCAGCGCATCTTGTTGCGCTTTGTTAAATCGATGGACTTCATCGACAAAGAGAATCGTGCGCTGATTGGATTGTCGGTATCGTTCTTGAGCAGTCGCGATCGCATCTCGAATATCTTTGATGCCTGCAAGAACCGCATTGATCGCAATGAAATGAGCCTTCGTAGTGTTGGCAATAATTTGTGCGATCGTGGTTTTTCCAGTTCCTGGTGGGCCGGAAAAGATCAGCGAAGACAATTGATCCGCTTGAATGGCGCGGCGTAATAATCGTCCTTGACCGACGATCTCAGTTTGTCCAATAAATTCATCGATCGTTCTGGGCCGCATTCGAGCGGCAAGCGGGGCTTCTTCAGAAGCGCGGGAGCGAGGCAGGTCAAATAGATCCACGGGCTTAAGGAAGGCTGTCACAACGGAAAAATAAACTGTAGCACTGCAAGCTTTCTCCTTTGCTTACTTTAGAAGTAAGGATCGTGGATTGAATAACTCCAACACTTGCATAGCTCCGGGTTGCCCTCATCCCCTAACCCCTTCTCCCGCAGGAGAAGGAGAACCAGAGTCTTGCTCCCTCTCCTGCGGGAGAGGGTTGGGGTGAGGGTAAATCCGATTTTATTTAATCCATGATCCTAAGTTGACCCTACCTGAATTCAGCAAGCTGCCTCATTTGGAACTGTCTGAAATTAGAGAAGCCAGCGCAGCCCTTTCGTTTTATAGTAAATAGCTGAATCTTTAAGGGCTTCGATGACTAGGGACTGGGATAGCAAAAAAGCGAGAGAAAATCGGTTTGATGGCTGGTCTCTAGAGGGACGAGACCCCAGCGTCATTCAAGCCCTTCTGCCGTTGGGAGACTGGCTCTACCGCCACTATTTTCGGGTGACGAGCGATGGCTGGCAGCACTTACCCCCATCGGGAAAAATGTTGATTGTCGGATCTCACAATGGCGGCATGATTGCCCCAGACACCTTAATGTTTATGGTGGACTGGTTTCACCGCTTTGGTGCAGAGCGATTAGTGTATGGGCTAATGCACCCCAACGTCTGGATGGTTCCTGGGTATTCCAAGCTAACGGTGCAATTAGGAGCCATCCGAGCGCACCCTCACATGGCAGCGGCTGCTCTGCAAAAGGATGCAGCCGTCTTGGTCTACCCAGGCGGCGCTGAAGATTTATGGCGACCGTACCGCGATCGTCATCGCATTCACTTTGCAGGACGGAAAGGATTTATTAAACTCGCACTGCGAGAAGGAGTGCCCATTGTCCCGGCGATCTCCATCGGCGCTCACGAGACGCTGATCATTCTGGCGAATCTCTACCCGCAGTTACGACAACTGCACGAGTGGGGAATGCCGTGGCTGTTGGGGATTGATCCGATCGTCTTTCCCATTTACCTAGGATTGCCGTGGGGATTAGCAGTAGGTCCGTTGCCTAACATTCCATTGCCTGTGCAGATCCACACTCGGATATGTGCACCGATCGTGTTTGAGCGTTCCGGTCGGGCAGCCGCGAACGATCGGAACTATGTCGATGCCTGCTATGCGCAAGTCTGTATGCAGATGCAAGAGGAACTCGATCGGCTTGTGCAAGGGTTGGACGGTCTCGCTCCTAATGGTGGTGAGGCCGAGTCATTGCCTAACGAAGTCGTAGGAACGGGCCGCTCTACGGATGCTGTAGACGTGTAAAAACTGCGAAAGTTGTTCATCCGTCATCCAACTAGAAAAGCTTGATCTTGGTTCGGAAGGTAGGTGTTAGCTCTCTTTTTTCAAGGAGAGACTACGCTTGTGAGTACTCAAGGTACTTGGGTCAATTGATAGTTCTGCTGTACGTTCATACATTAAATAAATGTCGCAACTTGTGGTCGGCATTGCGACATTGAACTAACTAATAAGCCCTGAGCAATTGCCCAGGGCTTGTTTTGATAAATGCCAGCGTAATTGGGTCGCTAGCGGTTTTGAATGTTCTTTCATCATGAACCAATCACTTCTCTAGAGATAGCGGCAACTTACCCAATTCCTACCTATTTCATCTGGGTAGCTCCTGAAGGATGGCTCAAGCGATCGCAGAGCTGCGCGAGAAAGCCCCAATTTGAAGCGTTAGTTCAGAAGCTGGATCAATGCGCTCTGGGCAGTACGAGCGATAAGCCTAAGGGATCAGGGGAGAGGTTTTCATTCAGGAACAGCTATGCAGAGGTCGAGTAATTGCGATCGCAACTCAGTTAGCAGGTCTGATTCAAGTTGGGGCAGACTTCAGGAGATTTGCCGAGTCCCCCAATCTACAACCGAAATTGCGATCAGCAGCAAACCGATCAGCAAATTTTGCACGTTTAACGCAACGTACAACAAAACCCGAAGCCCCATTTCAGAACAATATGCAACATCGTACTGAAAACTTACAAACTTAACTTTTACACAGCCCAGTTGAACGAATGAACTACCCCTGAATTGATCGGGCTTTTAGATCCGCTCAAATGAAGTGCAATTAGTAGCGAAATACTGCCGCAACAGGTGCGTCATCCGGCACTTTTTCCGGTTCAACGGCGTACACCGTTCCACCATGAAAGATCGTTTGAATTGCTGCTGCATTTAGCAAATCTTCATCGCCAGGTTGAGCATCTTTGTGTATTTCAAGCTCCATCGAGTTCGGATCAAAATGTCCCCATTTTTGCACGCCGACCGGAACAAAAAGCTGCTCTACACGACCATAAAACGCGCCTTGAATTACTTCGTCCAAATTGTTTGATCCTTTGCCAGTGGCGATCGACTCATGATAGTAATCGATGGCTTTTTGCTGGTCTGCTTCAAACTGCGGCTCCACAATTGCCCAAGCTTCCGCATGGAGTTCTTGCAACGTTTGCTGCTTTGTGTTGTGCTGAATTCCTTCTTCCACGATGAAATTATAGGTATTTGCTTCGTGATAAATCGGCAGCAAATAGTTGACGCCGGCTAGAATAAGCGGCGCATGGCGATTGTGGAGAAAGTCGTGCAGCGCTTTGTCAACCAAGTGGAAATATTGCAGCAAATCTTCTTTGACGTTTTCGCGCTCGCCTCCCTGTCCGTGATACGAGCCGCCACTTTGTAACGCTGCACGACCTGCACCAGCGCCCTGTCGCCGCTGTTCATCCTTCGCCGTTTCGTCGTACTGCAACGCTTCATCCATGCTCTTCGGCAGGCCTTCGATTTCAATTTCACGAGTCATGCCGTAACGATTGCCTTCCAAAAGACGCACATCGCGCTGACCGAGCGTAAGAATATAGAAGCGGTCATCTCTGCTCAACAGCGGAATTAGCGGCTTGAGATGAAAGCGATCGCTCACGACCACCAATTCAATCATCTCAATCGGCACGCGATAGAAGCGGAAGAATCCTTCTGCGATGAACAAAGCTAAACCTGCGTTCTGATCCTGCCAAAATTCATCTTTATCCAAATCAGTTGCGGGCTGAAGAAATTGACCTACATCAGTCGGACGCGATTCGTAGTTTTCTATCTCCGCTTCTGCCTGTCGAATTAGATTCTTGAAGCGGACAGAGTTTTGCTGAGTTTCTGAACTAAGCTGCGCGGTCGGCATGTAGATCGACACACACAATCCTTGCTGCTGTTCAACGAGTTCTTTCAGTTCTTCAATCGAAAGGAAGCTCATATTATTAGGGTGAAATTATTAATTATTAGGGTGAAATTAAAGAGAGATGAGAACGATTTTTTACACAAAAATCGTAAAGAGTTTTCTAAGCCGAAGCTTCTGCCGAATGCTAGAAAAAGTCCGCTCGTTTAGAAACGGCTTCTAAATCTCTGTAACGACTAATGCCGAACAACCCACTTTATTGTCCTTTAACACGTAGTCGGTACTGAAGAGCTAACCCTCTCCCCTGACGTAGCAATCTCCAAAATCCAAATCCAATGTGCATTACTCCGAGGGACGCCACTTCCACCCCTCGTTTTGCACATCACTCCGAATTGATTCCCAAACCCCACTCAAGTTGAAGAAACCAGAACCAAAGGTTTCATGCTTGAGGATTATAGAAACCAAATGCGCTAGTCCTACTCATGATCGGGAGGCTTGTTTTCTGCCGTTGCTCAGTAAGCTCGCCAATCCAGCAAGCCCTAACACTCCTAACCATCCCCAATTGCCACCAGAACCCTGATTTGCGCTAGCACCAGCAGTCGAGGTGTTAGCACCAGTAGGAGCAGTCATGGTGTTAGCACCAGTAGGAGAAGTAGTTGGTGTACCCGTTATGCCGCTTGGGTTCGCTGTTCCTGCACCAGATACGCCACCTGTCCCACCTGGAGTAGTTGTTGTACCCGTTGTGCCGGTTGAACCTGTACCTGTTGTCCCAGTTGAGCCTGGAGCCGTTGTCCCATCTGAACCTGCTGTACCTGTGCCAGTTGTGCCTGTTGAACCTGTACCTGTTGTACCTGCCGTTCCAGTTGCATCTGTACCTGTACCTGTTGTGCCAGTAGTTCCGGTTGAACCTGTACCTGTTGTACCTGTTGTTCCAGTCGTTCCAGTTGCATCTGTACCTGTACCTGTCGTTCCGGTCGTTCCAGTTGAACCTGTACCTGTTGTTCCGGTCGTGCCAGTCGTTCCGGTTGAGCCAGGTGCGCTATTAGTGCCGCTTGTACTACCTTCTGTATTCGTTGTTCCACTCCCCGAACCAGTGGTGCCAGTGCTCCCACCCGACGAGGTACCTGAACCGCTGTTCTGAGCCAAAGCAGGTAATCCTAACGGTAATGTCGTGAGGCTGAGTGCTAATACACTTGCGGAAAAGATTTTGGGGAATTGCGATCGCGTCATAACTTCCTTTTGTTTAAAGTCGAATGCAGTACTACGAACGATGATGTAAAAATCTAGATGTAAAAACCTAACCCTGATTCCATCTATTCTGAATAATCCAGCGATTGCTGCCTCTACCTAGAGGGCTAGGGAAATTCAGGCATTCTATCTGCACCCGCTCAACAGACTCATTAAGTCCGTCTTTAAGGCGGTAGTCGGTAGGCTTGCGCCAAAATTGTTAAGATGCATAAAGCACGAGTTTAAAGGGCGATCGCCATGCTGATGGAAGAACGGACAACTCAACCTGATGCACTCCCCGCTGGAGGAACTGATCCGAATCGGTTTGATTGGAAAGAAGCTTGGTATCCCGTTTATTACGTCCAAGATTTAGACAAAGCGAAGTTAACCAAGTTTACGCTGCTTGATCAGGATCTCGTTATTTGGTGGGACAAACAAGCGGCGTGCTGGCGAGCGTTTAGTGATCAATGCCCGCATCGATTGGCACCACTGTCTGAAGGTAGGATTGCAGCAGATGGATTGCTTGAGTGCCCGTACCACGGTTGGGCGTTTAAGGGAGATGGCGCGTGCGATCGTATTCCACAGCAACGTCCTGATCAGGCGGCGCATGAATCTGACCGCGCTTGTGTGGCGGCTTTTCCCACGGCTGAACGTCAAGGATTGCTGTTCATTTATGCGGGGACACCAGAGAATGCCGAGCGCGTCAAAATTCCGCTGATTGAACCGATGGAAGAATCGCCAGAGGGCTGGATTTGTTTAAACACGTTTCGAGACTTGCCCTACGATGCACTGACGCTGTTAGAAAATGTCTTAGATTCGAGCCATGTGTCATTTACCCACCATCGATCCGTAGGCAATCGGTCGAATGCGGCTCCGGCGGAATTAGAAGTGTTGGAATCTGGTAAACAAGGCTTTCAGGGGATTTGGGCAGAGGGTCCACGTAAAGGAACCCTAGGGCAACAGCACACCACTTTTGTTGCACCATCGCTCATGTGGCACGATCTGACCTCGAAACAGTTCGGTCGGACGCTCACCGTTGTGTATGCAACGCCGATTCGCAAAGGGGAGTGTCGCGTGTTTGCGCGGTTCCCGTTCAAGTTTTCCTCGAAATTGCCTGGTTTTCTCATTACACTGACGCCGCGCTGGTACTCCCACATTGGCAATAACAACGTTCTGGAAGACGATCAAATTTTCTTGCATCATCAGGAACGGTATTTAGCCGCAAAGGGCGGAAGCGCTAATTTTGCGAAAGCGTTCTATCTGCCGACGCGGGCAGATGCGTTCGTATCAACATTGCGGCAGTGGGTCAACGAGTTTGGGGCAGATCCTTTTGTGGGTCAAGCGTTGCCGCCTGCTCAATCAGCAGAAGCGTTGCTTGATCGCTACCATTCCCATACGGTTCATTGTGCAAGCTGTCGCAGCGCATTGACAAATATTCAGAGGATTCGGTTCACATTTGTGATCGTGAGTCTGATCGCTGCGACATTGCTTCCGGTGTTTGTACCATCGGTTGTTTCAGCAATCGTGGCATTGAGTGCGATCGCGCTGTGGTTTGGCTTAGGCAAGCTAGAACGCCAGTTTTATGAAGGCCGATCCGTGCCACTCCGGAATTTGCCAGAGAAAAAACAAGCTGGCTGAGTGCTGCGATCGCATCCTAAAATAGTCCTAATTGCTTGGAAGTGTAGTTAGACTGATGTTGACTCATTCGCGCTACACTTCACATTGCTTAATTTGCGTATCCTCATTCTGCTAACAGATGCTGGACACATCTTCAGCATCAAAAATGACTACTCATTTTTAGGCGTTTCTTCGTCTTCTGAGAAACCTGGCTCTTTCACTTTGACATCCTCACCTTGTACCTGTTTGAAGAAAAGTTTTGTGCTCTCAGGTAGAGGCTCATCTAAATTCAGCTTTTCTTTGACAGTTTCAGCCGTATCTTTGACAGACTCAACCAAGCCACCGCTTGACGCTCTAGTTCCCTCTGCTTGAGCCTTGCTCTGGTTAGCTGAGGTTATAGGTGCCGCTTGTGCTGGTAATGAGTCGCTAAATTGCCCTACAGCAAAACTGACAAGAAAGGTTAGTCCAATTAGAGAAGCCATCAAAAATTGACGTAGCCGTAGCCTTTGCAAATAAGCGATAACTTTGTTCATATAGATAGAATCCTCAAATTCGTTGGTCATCAGTTTTGATCGTTTACTAACAGCAAACATCGCTCTGACGGTATAAAGCGAATGCTAAAAGTGGAGAGTTGCTTACTTATTAGTTTAGTCGCAGGAAATTAGTCAAACGAAAAACTAAAGGGGCCGAGCGAGATAGTAGCAGACTTTGCCGTGTCTTTAATCGTCTCTTGAATCCGAGGCAGATCGACAAACCGAACTGCAACTGGTGAACTAAAGTTGATCTCACCTAAGCGTTGGTTCGGTTCGGCTGTGATGCTTAACAAGCGCAATGTATAAGCATCGTCTCGGTTAAACGGTTGCAAGATTAAGTCAGCTTTAGGTTTAGGCTCGGTAAAAGTGAACGGATCAATTTGTTTAACGAGATGGTGGCGACCGGGCGACTGTACTTCGAGATGAATGACAACATCCTTGGAAGACAGGGTGATTCCTAACTCAAATTGATCAAAATCCTGCTTGGATTGATTTTTCACTTGCACTTGCGCAATTTGCAAGTTGCTGTAGCTGTAAGTCTTGTGACCATCAGAAATTTCAATCTGCGATCGCAGATCAGCTACGCCAGAAAGGTCTTCAAATAACGGATCAGTGTCAACCCGACAACCAATTTTCGGTTTGAGATTTAGATAAGCAGAAATCGCAGCGTATATTGAGACACCAATGGCACTTCCGCCAATGAAGATGATCGCTGCAAATAGTAGTGTGTACCAGGAAATAGAACTCATTTGAGAAAAGCAGCCTGTTCGGACATGCCTGAGTTTGGTTAATAGGTTTGTCTTAATGATCGCGCATCAGTTAGAAAACCGTTCATCTGTCTCCTGGTATGACAAGGGACAGCGGGCTACGTCGCCTAAACGTCAAAAATTATCCCATCTCCCATATCACTGAGTTCTGAAAACGTGAAGTTTCTATCAGCTTGAGGCATTTTTAGCAGAAATTTGCGCAAATCTAAGCAAATTCAGTTGACTTGTTTTTGCAACACAACCGTTTAGACTATTAAAAGCCCTTAGACGCATAGGATGCACCATGCCGACCTATCGATCGAAAACTTCTACCCAGGGACGCAATATGGCGGGTGCCCGTGCCCTCTGGCGTGCCACCGGAATGCACACCGAGGATTTTGAGAAGCCCATCATTGCGGTCGCCAACTCCTTTACGCAATTTGTGCCCGGTCACGTTCACCTCAAGGATTTGGGGCAATTGGTGTGCCGTGAGATTGAAGTCGCTGGTGGGGTCGCCAAAGAATTCAATACGATCGCGGTGGACGATGGCATTGCGATGGGTCATGACGGGATGCTCTACAGTCTGCCCTCGCGCGAAATCATCGCTGATTCGGTCGAGTACATGGTCAACGCCCATTGTGCCGATGCCCTAGTCTGCATTTCCAACTGTGACAAGATCACCCCCGGTATGTTGATGGCAGCCCTGCGTCTTAACATTCCCGCCGTATTCGTCTCCGGTGGCCCCATGGAAGCGGGCAAGACTAAGCTCGCGGATCACAAACTGGACTTGGTGGACGCTATGGTGGTTGCCGTCAGCGACAGTGTTAGCGACGAGGTGGTTGAAGAGTATGAGCGTTCCGCCTGCCCGACCTGTGGCTCTTGCTCTGGCATGTTCACCGCCAACTCTATGAACTGTCTCACCGAGGCGATCGGTCTTTCCTTGCCTGGTAATGGCACTGTACTGGCGACCCATTTTGATCGCAAGGATCTGTTCCTCGACGCTGCCCGAACCATTGTCAGGATTACCCGTCGTTATTATGAGCAGGACGATGAATCGGTGCTGCCGCGCTCGATCGCTAGTTTCAAAGCGTTTGAAAATGCAATGGCTCTTGATATTGCAATGGGCGGATCGACCAACACCATTCTGCACTTGCTAGCTGCCGTCCATGAAGCCGGGGTCGATTTCACCTTGAGCGACATCGATCGCCTCTCACGTCAGGTTCCCCAACTCTGCAAGGTGGCACCGAACACACCCAACTATCACGTTGAGGATGTTCACCGCGCCGGTGGTATCCCTAGCATTCTCGGTGAGCTGGATCGGGCTGGGCTGCTCCACACGGACGTACCGACGGTTCATAGTCAGACGATGAAAGAAGCACTCGATCGCTGGGATGTCGTGCGTACCGATGACGAAGCCGTCCACACCTTCTTTAAGGCTGGCCCTGCGGGAATTCCAACGCAGCAAGCGTTTAGTCAATCGACCCGCTGGCCCTCCCTCGACCTAGATCGTGAGAATGGCTGTATCCGCAACAGCGAACACGCCTACAGTACTGAGGGCGGACTGGCTGTGCTCTACGGCAATTTGGCGGAGCGCGGTTGTATTGTGAAGACGGCAGGCGTAGACGAAAGCATTCATGTGTTTGAAGGTCGGGCGCGCATTTATGAAAGTCAGGATGCTGCTGTCAACGGCATTCTCAGAGATGAAGTGGAACCAGGCGATGTCGTGATCATTCGCTATGAAGGTCCGCGCGGTGGACCTGGTATGCAGGAAATGCTCTATCCGACCAGTTACTTGAAATCTAAGGGTCTGGGTAAGGGTTGTGCTTTATTAACCGACGGTCGCTTCTCAGGCGGAACGTCGGGACTTTCGATTGGTCATGCTTCTCCGGAAGCGGCAGCGGGCGGCAATATTGCTCTGGTTTGCAACGGCGATCGCATCCAAATCAACATCCCCGATCGCAGTATCAATGTGGATTTATCGGCGGAGGAATTAGCCAACCGCCGCGTGGCAATGGAAGCGAAGGGCAAGGATGCCTGGAAGCCTGAGCAGCCTCGGAAACGTCGGGTCACAGCGGCGCTCAAGGCGTATGCCCTGTTAGCGACTAGCGCAGATCAAGGTGCGGTACGAAACCTGGAATTGCTTGAGTAGAAAAAACCGCTCCCTCAATGTACAGTGACTTTGTATTTGTCGTGGAGACACATGAGTGTCGTTAAAGAAACAAAGCTAGGTCTAGCTTTGCTTCTTTTCGCCTAGAGACAGCTAAGCAATCTTGATGACCTGATGCTAGGCCGCTGGGCAAACTTTCCCTGCAATTGTGCGGCAGAGAGAGTTTGCTGAGCAACGCGAATGTGTCTCGATGCCATTTAATTTGGCACTGTACACAAAACCTAGCTTCAAACCAGTTGAAACAACAGTCAGTTGAAACAATGGATTGTCAAAGAGATGTTGTTGTGTCTTTTATCAACACTCATTCACATCTCCAGCATTTTGCAGAGACCACCCAGATTTCTACACCTTTTCAATAGATGGTGTGAATATAGGAAATGGAATGTCTCGGTCACCTTCAAAGTGATGCTCCTCAGTTTCTTCTAATCGCTGTAGCTGAGCATCATAGAACGCAGCCCATAAATTACAGTATTGATCCCCCAAATTCGTAATTTCAGCATATCGATCAGGAGTGATGGCCTGCATCAGCACATACCAAAGCCCCAGTTCATGGAAATCATCACAGCCGACTGTTTCTTGCTCATAGGTGAACCCATGACATTTGTAGAAGCCAGTGTCAACCGTTAACCCAACAAGACGTGCATTGTCTCGCAAACTCATAGTAAACGCGACAGCAGCTTCTGCGATCGCTAAAAGTGCAACGATCGAAGTCAAGTCATGGTAAACACTTTCTAGCGCCTGTCGCAATACTCGTGCTGCTTGGCTGGGAGCATAGTTCTCTCGCTCGGTTGAACTAATCTCAAGTTCGTCCAGCACCTGTTCAAATAACAGATAATGGGCGTGATTGGGATTACCTTGATAACTTCCTCCTTGAGAACCAGGCTGGAATCCATACTCATCAAATAGGTTCAGACCCAGAATAAACCGAGCATACAGTTTACTTCCTCGCATGAGCCGGGGTTCCAATTGGTGGGCTTGCAGTTGAGCGGCGAGTAACGTATCTGTAAAAATCTCAACGATGGCATGGCGATATTCTAAATGAACAACTTTGAGTTGCTCGCAGTTGAACCGTCCCTGCTGGAGTGCGCTTAGCAACGGATGGGTTAACAATGGATGCGTCTTTAAGCGCTCCCTTAATCCAGACACAAATTGCTCATTTTCTGCCCACAGTGTTGGGGGAACAGACTGTTGTATCGCAGCTTGTGCCACCTGATAAGGATTCTCGAAGTGGGATAATTCGGCTGTAGCGTTAGACACCATCATTCTCTCTCCTCGTATCGTCTAAATGTGAACATACGGATACACCGGGCATTACTGCACGTTGATGAATGGAGCGTTAACCGAAATAAGACTTGCAGGGGTAAACGGGTGCTACGAAATATAGTCCTTCGTGCCTCGAATGTTGGAACTACTAACTGATCGACTCAGCTTTAAGCTACCTATTAAGCACCTCGGTATTTACCGTACAGTCATTAAGACATAGGAATGACAAAAGTGCGTATTTTCCTCTTTTATTTATAATTTCTTAACATTTACTCAAGCTTTGCGGGGCACACAACGGATATCTCTTTGGAAGTTTCGATCGCATAATTTCGATAGCACATTGGAAGCAAAGAAAAGAGTCGCGCTCTATACATGTGAGCCGTTTTGCCAAGGGCAAATGTTCAGCTTCATGCATGTCAGGGAAAGATGAAAAAGAGCAAAAGGCTGTGGGAAAGGTGCTAATCACTGTTCAACACAACCACTGTTCAACCCGGCATTTGATTCGTACTTCTCATTTGTTCCCAATTGTTTATGCAGCACCTAAGTGAACCTAATTCGCATGGGCAATTACCCAGAAACTTGACATCGCTGGAGACCTTTGGCTTTGGACTCTCAGGGCATTTGTCTTGGATTAATACCGCTCCTCTCATGCACATGGCACTCGGACCACAAGCCATTTTTGTTTGGCTACCGGCTGTGATCATTGGCATGATGCTGAATTTTCAGGTTAAACAGTTGGGAACGCTGTGGTCAGATGTTTCTGGTGGAACGCCCAATTACACAACGCGGCTCTTGCAGCAACATCCAAACGTTGGACGGTATGCCGCGATCGCGTATTACTTCAGTTGGGCGCTCGTGCCTGCACTAAACGCGATCAATCTGACTGATTTAATCAAAGCAAATCTGTCTCCATTAGGGATTCCTTGTCCTGAGTTAGCCCTCAAAATTGGGTTCACAATTGTTCCATTTATTGTGGCGTTTAGCGGTACACGAACACTCGGAATTCTACACGCATTCTTTGTCCTGCCAGCCATTGGGCTGCTGCTGTTGTTTTGTATGCAAGGGCTGGGATGGTTAGCGATCGCGCCTACAAGCCCCGGTTTAGCTCCCACAAGCTGGTCTCACTTTAGTTTTGTGGAATGGGCAAAGTGGTTTTTCTTTGCTGTTTATGGCACTTATGCTTGCGAAACAGGCTCCTCCTTTGTAGCAGATAGCAAGAAACCGACGGAAACACTGCGATTTATCGCCTTCTCTGCTTGGTTAATTCCCATCATCTACTTGGGCGGGTCGTGGGTTCTCATGCAGATAGGCAACACATCAACAGATACGATATTTGCACATCTACTGAGCGCCTCTCAGCCATTTTGGGGTACTGGTGCATCCTTGTTCGTCACGCTGTTGCTAACCTCTAGTTGCTTACTCATTAGCGCTACTGCTGTCGCCAGTGCACCCCGAGTTCTGTACCAGCTTGCCGTCGATAAACAGCTTTCTCCTGTATTTTCCACGGTTTCACGTGACGGAGTGCTAGCACCAAATTTAATCTTTACCCTTGCAATTAGTATTCTGTTTCTTGAATGGGGGGATATTTCTCGGATTGTGGTGGTTGGCAGTACTGCCTACATGATGCCAATGATGGCAATGCACTGGGGACTGTGGTTACATCGGGATAACCCAGAAGCACGCTGGTCCCGCTGGTCGCTCGGTTTCCTATGCGTCGAAGTCGTAGTTCTGCTGGTGGGTGGGCTTGCTTGGAGTTGGGAAGATGTATTAATTGGTCTATTCGCTGCTGTTGCGATCTTGGGGGTTGATGCTGTAATTCGGCGCATTCCATTTGCGCTCTTTCAGCCCGAATGGTGGACACATCCTCGTTTAACTAGAGCGATCGATGGAAAGTTCAAGGATTTTGTGAGTGTACAAGTCATTGTTCTGATTGTGCTGGTTTGCAGCGCCACGACAATCGGTTGGATGTTGAGCAAACTGGGCAGGGGTGCTGCTGGGCTGAGTAATAACTTGTTGGTAACAGTGTTGATGATGATCGCCTTTGTCGCGATCGCCATTGCCTGCTGGACGAGTTTGCCGCAAGTAGCCGCGATCGCTCAAGCGCGTGAACGTGCTGAAAATTTATTCAGCACCGCTCTAGATACGGTTCCAGACACCATTTTGGTGTTGAATGAAGTTGGCGCAATTGTTCAGGCAAATTCTGCTGCCGTATCGCTTCTGCAAACAACTCCGCAGCATCTGATTGAGCAATCTCTGAGCGACTTTTTCCCGTCACTTGATTGTTCAATAGAGGATTGGAGCGATCGAAGTGAGCAAACCTTGATACACAGCAATCAAAGCGATCGCATTATCGAACTGACTCTTTCACAACGCTGTAAACGCAATTTCGAGAACTACATCGTGATTCTGCGCGATGTCACCGAGCAAAAACAAGCCGACACGGCTTTGCGCCAATCCGAGGCACTACTGCGTCAGAAAAAACAGGATTTAGAGCAAGCATTGTCTGAGTTGCAACAAACACAGTCTCAGTTAATTCAGACTGAGAAGATGTCTAGCTTGGGACAACTAGTTGCTGGGGTTGCCCATGAAATCAATAACCCAGTTAACTTTATTCATGGCAACCTCACTTATGTGAGTGAGTATAGCCAAAATCTTCTCAAGTTAATTACCCTGTTTCAAGCCTCCTACCCCACTGTCACGCCCTCAATTCAACAGTTGAGCGATGAGATTGACCTTGATTTTATCGCTGAAGATTTGCCTAAAACGTTAACTTCGATGAAAGGAGGAGCCGATCGGATCCGCGAAATTGTGCTCACCCTCCGCAATTTCTCGCGTTTGGATGAAGCCGGAATGAAATCTGTCAACATTCACGACGGTATTGATAGCACCCTGCTGATTCTACAAAATCGGCTGAAAGCAACATCTAATCAGTCCGCAATTCAAATCATTAAGCAGTACGATGATCTCCCTGAAGTAGAATGCTACGCGGGACAACTCAACCAAGTGTTTATGAATTTGATCAGCAATGCGATCGATGCTTTGCAGCAACGCGATAAGCATCGATCGCCCCAAACGCTGAAAGAACACTCAAGTATCATTACGATCTCAACTCAGAGATTGGGTGATGAGGAAGTTGCCATTTGTATTAAGGATAATGGTCCTGGCATTCCTGAGACGATTCAGAGAAAACTGTTTGACCCATTCTTTACAACAAAGCCAGTGGGTCAAGGGACAGGGCTAGGATTATCGATTAGCTACCAAATTGTAGTGGACAAGCATGGTGGCACAATCAATTGTTGTTCGTTACCTGGACAAGGTGCTGAATTTTGGATTCGGATTCCAGTCACGCAAACCCTCAAAAATCGTTGTGTTCAACTCATTGCATAGGAAACCTATTGGAAGATTGTCAACCTTGTAGTTCTAAATTCTGGTGTCTATAGCGCTACCGCTTGGATGGAATTTTTTTGTGTAGAAGCTCCGATACGCGCGACTTCTACACAAAAAGTTTGTCCTAATGCACATCTCATAGTGCTATACGATGAGTCAGATCAGTTCAGATTTCCGGTAAGGCAATAGGGAAACGTCAGTGGAGGGGGAGCAACCGTTTTAATGATTCCCTGTCTTAATAATTTACGGTTGTGAGCGTTTTGAGATTAGCGGCTATCCTTCGAAGCAGATTCAATAAAGCAGATTCAATGCACACCTTTTTCTTTGGGTAGATATAAGCACCGTACTGTTATCAGTCCTGTGATAGAAATCTGGAGCGATCGCTTAACCATTCTCTGTTGATCACCTCATAATGAGGAGACTATGTCTGTTTCATCACTGTGTCTTTAAGTCCCTCAGTGCTGCGATCGCAGCCCACTAGTTCGAGTCAATGCAGAACCCCGGAACGGCTAACTCTCAACTCATCACTGAGCTATCTCGAAAACCGCTTGATTCTAGTGAACGTCAAAATGCTTCATCTGTAGAATCTGTAGGGCTGGTATTACAGTTGGCAGATGGTACAGTTCAAGCCTGTAACGTGGCGGCTGAGCAAATTCTAGGCATGACGTTCGAGCAGATCCAAGGATACACCGCGACCCAGAGCTACGATCCTTCAGAACTTCGCACCGCAACCCGTTATCCGTGGCAAATTTTTGCTACAGAGGCTTCCACTGGAGACTATCCGGCGTGGACGGCGTTACAGACTGGTCAGCCTTGCTCGGATGTGGCGATGGAATTTTACAGACCCAGCGGGGATCGAATTGAGTTGATGGTCACCGCACAGCCATTATTTCAGGCCAATGCCTCGGTTCCGTATGCAGTCGTGACCACCTTTACTGACGTGACGCCGCAGGCAGAGCTGCCTTCAGCTAAAAACGATCTAAATACGCTCGAGGCAATCCGTGAAGTCCAATCAGAGTTAGCTCAGGCTGCGGATCCCTTGCATCAGATTGTCCTCTGCGTCGATGATAACGACACTAATCTGTACATCACCAGCCGAATTCTGCAACAAGCAAATTTTGCAGTTCGGCAAGCTTCAAGCGGAATCAGCGCGTTAGAACTCGCCAACGATCAGCCCGATCTGATTATTCTAGATGTCAAATTACCTGATATTGATGGTACTGAAGTATGCCAGCGTCTCAAAGCTAATCCTGTAACCGCTTCGATCCCAATTTTGCACTTGTCGGCAGAGCGAATCACGAGCCAAGATAAAGTAGATGGCTTAGATGGCGGTGCAGATGGCTACCTGATGCAGCCGATTAATCCTGAAGAATTGCTAGCGACGGTACGATCGCTGCTGCGGCTTCGGAGTGCAGAAAAAATACTGCGTCGTAGCCAAGAACGGCTGCATCGCATGGTAGAAACGGCGCAAATTGGCATCTGTTTTACTCGATCTGATGGCGAACTGCTAGAAGCGAACGCCGCCCTGCTGCGAATGTTGGGCTATGGCACTGAAGAGCAGGCGCGGAGGGCGGACTGGAGAGCCTTTTCATTGAAATTTGCTGATATAGATGGACAAAGGGTTGCTGATCTGGAGCAATGTGGCAACGTTGAACCCGTTGAAAAAGAACTCATTCGCAAAGATGGATCTCACTTTCCGGTCTTGGTCAGTGGAACTCGCTTACAGGGCGAAGCGGATGAATATGTTCTGTTTGTCGTGGATCTGAGCGATCGCAAACAGATTGAAGCTGCCCTACAACAGCGCACTGATGATCTGACCCGCGCCAATCATGTCAAAGATGAATTTCTCGCGGTGTTATCTCACGAGTTACGTTCTCCGCTCAATCCCATTTTGGGATGGTGTCGGCTGTTACAAACTCGTAGATTGGATGAAGGCAGAGTTGCAGAAGCGTTAGCCACAATCGAGCGCAACGCCAAACTGCAAACGCAGTTGATTGATGACTTGCTCGATGTGTCTCGCATTCTGCGCGGCAAATTGAGCTTGGCGGTGATGCCCGTCGATTTAAATTACGTCATCAAAAGTGCGATCGAGACGGGACGACTTGCCGCCGAAGCAAAAGCCATTAAGCTTGAGACCGTATTGCAACCAGAAGTAATTGTGATGGGCGATCCGGCCCGGTTGCAGCAAGTCGTGTGGAATTTGCTGTCTAATGCCGTTAAATTTACGCCCAGCGGCAACCGCGTTGAAGTCCGCCTCTCACAGATCGATGCCGATGCCCAGATTCAAATTAGCGATACGGGAAGAGGCATCAATACAGAATTTCTGCCTCATGTGTTTGATTACTTTCAGCAGCAAGATAGTGCCACGACCCGAAAATTTGGTGGCTTAGGGTTGGGGCTGGCGATCGTACGTCAGCTTGTCGAATCGCACGGCGGTACGGTGCAAGCAGAAAGTGGAGGCGAAGGGCAGGGAGCAATGTTTACAGTGCATTTGCCGATCTTAACGGTGCAATCCAGCGCGATCGCGCAAGTTCCTGATCCAACCGAACGGCTTGATTTGAGCGGTGTCCACGTTATGGTGGTGGACGATGAGCCAGATTCACTAGAGTTTGTATCGTTTGTGTTGAAGCAGTCTGGCGCACAGGTGACAACCGCAACCTGCGCCATAGAAGTGCTGCAAGCCTTACCTGAGGTAAAGCCTGATGTGTTGGTTAGCGATATTGGAATGCCTGAAATTGATGGGTATATGTTGATTCGTCAAATTCGGATGCTGCCGACTGAACAGACTGGACAACTCCCCGCGACAAAGGAAGCTTGCCGTATTCCAGCGATCGCGCTAACGGCGTATGCCGGGGAAGCCAACCATCAGCAGGCACTTGATTCCGGATTTCAGTGGCATTTGTCGAAGCCAGTCGAGCCAGATGAATTAGTCGCGATCGTAGCAAAGCTGGCTAAGGCTTCTGACTAATGGCAATCTAACCCGACGCTGAGTAATGCCTCTTGCAGTTGCAGCAGCATTTGAGGCGAATCTGTTTGTTTAGAAAGCAGCGCGATCGTGTGGGTCGCGAGGTCTTCCGCTTGAGCGGCGGTGAGGGCGTTAGATGAGAGAATAATCACTGGAATGGCTTGTGTGAGCGGATCTGCCTTTAACTCAGCGAGAACTTCAAATCCGTCTAGTCTAGGCATAGAAAGATCGAGGACGATCGCGTCCGGTTGCTGGGTTCTGGCACGGTAGAGTCCTTCATACCCATCTTTGGCTTCAATCACTGTATAGAAATCAGTCAACGAACTGATCAACGTGTAGCGAGAAACTTTGTCATCATCAATGAGCAGAATCTTTTTCGTCGAGCGCACATCAGAACTTGGCACATGCGATCGCGGAGGTTGATCTGCGATCGGCTCAGGCTTTGGTTCTACATCATTAGTTTGCTCAAAAGATGGATCAGGTTTCGATCTGGCAATGGATACATCCAACGCTGTAGCTATCGAGTCGGAATAGGAGATAGGCAACGTTAAGACAAATCTAGAGCCAACGCCTACAGTACTGTCTAGAGCAACGCTACCCCCAAGTAGCGCGGCTAATTTTCTACATAATGGTAATCCTAAACCCGTGCCTTTTACGCGACGCTGGAGGGAATGATTAACCTGAACAAATTCTTCAAAAATGCGGAATTGATCGGTCGCGGCAATGCCGATTCCGGTATCTGCAACGGTGAACACAATCGTTTGATTGCTGCCGAGCGTTGCACTGACTCGAACTTCTCCTTGCTCAGTAAACTTCAAGGCATTTGAGATCAGATTGCGCAAAATTTGAGACACTTTCCCTTCGTCTGTGTACAAAGTTGGCAATCCGCTTGATTTAGCAGTATCGCGAGTTGCGCTCTGCGCAACTCCGAAGGAACCGTTTATTGCCTCGTCAAACACTAATTGCACTGACTTATTTTGATCCAGCAGGGGACGCAGCATTCCGAGCAGCGTACTAAACAAATCTGCCACCTCAAACGGCGCAACATCGACGTCAGATTTTCCAGATTCCACCTTGGCTAAATCTAGCAAATCATTCACTAAGTCAGAGAGCGTAGCGGCAGAACGGCGAATGAACGTGACCTGTTTTTCCTGCTCTGCGCTTAATTCTCCATCCAAGCGGCGCAACAGCATATTAGACAGACCGAGAATGCCATTTAAGGGAGTCCGAAGCTCATGGCTCATGTGCGACAAGAATCGAGACTTGAGTTCGCTCGCTTGCTGAAAAGACTCCGCGAGATCGTTTAGCTCAGCGTACAACGCAACAACACCACGATTGGTCGCTTCTAGTTCTTGATTGAGTTGCGTGAGGTCGTCTTGCCGTTGACGCAGCGCCTCCAGCGTATGCAGCAATTCTTGATTTTGTTGATGAAGTTCGGCGTAAGCGTCTTGGGGATGGTCGCGCAGCAGATGGTCGACTAGCTGCTGTACGTCTTTCGGCGTTAGGCGAGGGGCTTGCTTTGGCAAATATTTGATCAATTCAACGATCGTGCCCCGCTTTGCATCGCCCGAACTAGCGCACACAGACTGAATTTTCAAATCATCCATCAGTCGTTTCGCACCAATTAGCCCCAATCCCATTCCTGTAGAGGACTGATAGCGTCCATCAAAAATAGCAGATAGCTGGTCAATACCGGGTCCGGAGTCTGAAACCCGCATCAAAAAAGCCTGCGATGCTTGTCCTGCGGTTGGCTGTGCCAAGCTCCCATCGGTTCCTTCGGAGTTGCGCTCTGCGCTAATCGCAAATTCAACTCTACCCCCTCCCGCATAGCTCAACGCATTCCGAGCAATTTCTGATATAGCGGTCGCAATGCGAGTCTGTTGTTGCAGATCAAATCCTAGCCGACTCGCAATTTGTCTTGCCCGTTGACGTGCCAACACAACATCTTGCTCAAATCGAAGTTCGACGGTTAGAAGTGCCAGTCTTCCTGACGGAGACTGCTGCGGTTTAGACATGCTCTTCCTGCCTCAGCTTTGCAACCACTACAGTTACATCATCGCGCGATCGCACAAAATCACGATACAAGACGGCGGCAATCAGGGCGGGATGACGATTGACTAGTCCAGGATAGCGATCTAACGACCAGTGGCTTGCTAATCCATCTGAGTGCATGACTAAGAGCGAATCACTCTGAAACATTCCCACAGAGCGAATTGACCAATCATAGGAGAACTCAGCGAATTTGCGAACGCTTCCTCCGACAATGCCATTGAAAGACACGAGACTTCGACTTGTTCTATCAGTCAGAATGACTCCAGAAATATTGCCGATGCCGGCGTACCGAAGCATTTGTTGAGTGGGCAGAATTTCTGCGATCGCAACGACCGCACCGCGCGTTTTTCTGAGCGCAGCATGAATTTGCTCTAAGATTGCTTGCGGATGTTGCGCGACGTTGGCTTGAAACACGCGCACCGCTTCTTGAGAGGCTTCGGCGGCTAACGCTCCTGATCCTAAGCCATCGGCAACTAGCACGAGACATCGATCGAGGTGATTCTCAACGGCCCAAGCATCTCCCGATGCGTCACCGCTTACTTTCGGTAGATTAATCGCGCCTAGCTCAAGCGGGTGCGATCGCGGCGTCGATCGTAGAGTCGTCAGGATAGGAGAATTTGAATGAGGCAATCTCTGCACCCAGAATCGGCTGACAAGTACTGTTCCCACCTGCGGCTGCGAATAAATCTCAAAAAACGTCGAAAGCCGTTGGATTGCACCAAGTCCAGTTCCGGTTGTGCCTCCGGTCGAGAAGCCATCTTGAAGACACTGATTGACATCTTTCATGCCAGGCCCAGAATCTAGCGCGATGATTTCGATGCCTACCGCTTCAGGCGTGGCGAGGGATTGTAGGATCACTTGCCCCTTCTGAGCGTGTTTGAGTAAGTTATTCGCCACTTCCGTCACCACGATCGCCACTTTGCCGCGATCGTGGTCATTGAACTCTAATGCTCTCGCCAGGGTTGCAACAAAGCGTCGAGCTTCTCCTATTTGGCTGTCTTCAGTAATTGGTAATACAATGCATGTTTCCATTCAGGGCGATCGCTTCGCAAGCTCCATAAAATCGCGCGTCGGCGATCAAAACTTTCTTTGAATAGAAACAATTCTCTATTCACTATGACTCAACTCAATCTCACAACACTCAAAACACTTTAAAAAATCCATCTGTCAGAAATCCATCTGTCTGGCACTTGACCTTAGCGCGATCGCGGTAATACGACAACCTGAGTTAGAACTAACACAAAAATTTCTTTTTGCTACATCCGTTCCGCCTGCTATCAACTCTGCTGTCGCCATCGAACGGTCGTCACGCACGTTCCCTTGCCTACCTCTGAAGTGATTTCAAACTCGTGCATCAACCGTTTCGCTCCTCCAAGTCCGAGTCCCAATCCGCCTCCGGTTGTGTAGCCATTTTGTAGCGCTAATTCTATATTGGCAATCCCTGCCCCTTGATCCGTAAACTTCAGGCTCAATCCAACGCGCTGATCGCTTTCTAAGACTTCTAGCGTCACACTACCACCGCCACCATAATCTAACGTATTGCGGGCAAGTTCACTCGCTGCCGTCACAATCTTGGTCTGATCGACCAATCCAAACCCCAGTGCCACGGTCTGCGCCCGCACTTTCTGCCGCACCATAACGATATCGGTTTGATCCGATATCGAGATTGTTTCAAGGATTGGCATTTAAGCCCCCGTGAAATGGCACGCCTAAGACAGTCTGCAAAAGCCGCATTCCAGTATCAACATTTGCTGCGGTGCGGACTCCAGAGAGCGAAAGTCCCAACTCAACTAACGTAATCGCGATCGCAGGCTGCATTCCAACAACCACCGTCTCAGCCCCAAGAAGCTGTGAAACGGTAGCAATATTTCCTAAAACCCGTCCAATAAATGAATCTACAATTTCCAGCGACGAAATATCGATCAGGACTCCACTGGCACTGGTTTTGACAATGCGATTGGTAAGGTCATCTTGCAGTGCTAAGGCCAAGCGATCGTGCATATCGACCTGAATCGTCACTAACAGAAATTGACCCATCTGCAAAATGGGAATACGTTCCACGTCCTTACCTCAATTAATGTTGAACTCAATTAATGTTGAACTCAATTAATGTTGAAAAAAATGATTTGACCAAGAAATCCAGTTTGAATTCTACGCTGTTGAGCCGCGCTCAAACAGATTGAGACGCTTTAGAAACAATGGTTAACTGCCGTTTTTTGAGCGCGATCGCAAAGGCATCGGCCAGAGTTGCTTTGGTAATCACACCGGAGAGATCCAACCCTAGATGAACAATTGTTTGAGCAATCTGGGGACGAATGCCACTAATGATACAGTCCGTTCCCATTAACCGTGCCGCTTCTACTGTTTTCAGCAGGTATTGGGCGACCAAGGTATCCACCGTAGGAACTCCGGTAATATCGATAACCACCACTTGCGACCCTGTTTCAACAATTTGCTGCAACAGGGTTTCCATTACTACCTGAGTCCGGGCACTGTCGAGCGTTCCAATCATTGGCAGAGCAAGAATGCCTTCCCACAGTTTCACAACCGGAGTCGATAGTTCGAGGAGTTCTTGTTGTTGTCGCAAAATGACTTTTTCGCGAGTTTGTTGAAAAACTTCGGTTGTCCACAATCCAAGCTGATCCAGCACATCTGTCACCGTCCAGATTGAGTCAATCAGAAGATCATTTTGTTGCGCCAACTCCCGTTTAAGCTGGTCAAATAACGGTTTTTTCAAGGAAAAGATAAAAGTTGCCACTTCTGAGGGCGTGAATCCTTGCTGTGCGCGATCGCGGGAAATATCAGTTAAGAGTTGTCGCACACTGCCCCATTCTGGCGCTTGAACATCGCTGAAATTCTCATGCTGGGCAGCACTGCGAAACATCCGCAAGAACTCATGACACTGCTGGTTTAATTCTGTCGATCGCATCAAGTCGTCTCGGCGCAGCCCAGATGCTTCCAACTCTGTAAGCCAGTTTCTTAGAAGTTCTGTCTCGTTTTTCTCTAACAAGTCAGCAATTTTGCTGGTACTGCTTAACGACATATAGGCTCGCTCTCTAATAACCACTGGAGTATGTAGCTAAGTGTAAGAGATCTGTGCGAGTGGATCTACCCAAAGTCGGATTTTGGGTTCCAAGTACGGATGGATGTCTTATCGTACTTAGAACCCTGCTAGCAGTTGAGCATGGGGCGAAATTTCCTGTCGATCGCTCCCTAAGGATCGAGGATTAAATAACCTGTGATTCTGGTTTAGCTGTGTAATTCCATTGCGGCAAGAACTCATCAAAGATAATCTTCATGTTGGATTTGAAGTCTTGAGCGACTTTTCGACCGGTTTGATAGGTTTTGTCGAGAATCGTCGTAAACACATTGAGACCTGCGCGAGTCGTTGCCGTTGCCATCAGCTCTTGTACTGTTTGGACGCTCTCAAAAATCACACCCTGGCATACTCGAGAGACATGAGGAAACAGGCGGTGCTCAATCGGATTGTACTTGGAGGTGTAGGGGGGATAGTGAGCGATGCGAATTTCGATTCCCAGTTCATTGACCAGTGCTTGTAAATCTTGTTTGAAGAGGTAGTAGCGGGAGCTATTGCTGCCGCCCCCATCGCAGAGCAGCAAAATGAAGTCAGCCAGTGGATAGCGAGCTTTACCACAGGTGCTCCACCAGTAGCGAATCGAATCGCAGGCGAACTCGCTGGTATCGCTTCCCAATCCTTGTTTAAGTGGCGGCACTTTGTGCGATTCGTTGCTGACTGAATCGATAAGCAAGCCAGGCGTGTCTGCCCTAATGTGACTTGACCTAAAAGTTGGACAATTTGTTCAACTTTTAGGTCAAGTCACATAATATACAAATGTATATTTTCAGGAAATGGAGCTAAGCGGATTCGAACCGCTGACCCTCTCAATGCCATTGAGATGCGCTACCAACTGCGCTATAGCCCCTTGCGCCTCTCAATCATGCCGCATCTAGCGCTAAAGTGCAACTTCTGTGGCTTTTAGGACTAAAACAGGTGTTCTAATCAGGTAATCCTCTTTCAGGTGAATAAACACATTTGCATAAACTTGCATATGACTAAATCACTGAAAGTCAGACAGAACAATCAATCCTGTTTACTAAGATGGAGATATGTTGACCAGCATTACTCTTTGACTTGGGGGAGATGGAATAATCCTTCTGATAGAGCAAAGTTAGACCTCTGTGGCAAAATCATTAGTCAAGACTGTCTTGCAGATAATTTTGACTTTAGCCTTGACAAGTATAGGTGTTGGCTGCTAGGGATTGTTCCTCCTACTCAACCTTCTACAAACATAAAGTCCCCTCCTGTTCTTGAGCTATTGAAGAAGAGAATTGAGGAAAATTACAATGCTGCTGATCAATCCCTGCTCAAACTTCTAGAAAGTTACAATCTCCCCATCCGTAATCAAGCTGAAGCAAAGAAGTTCATCAAGTGGATTGAGGATAGAAATGTAAAGTCCACCACTACCAAACGTTACTTGGCTATTCTCCAAGTGATTAGGAAGGATTTATTTGAAGGCATCAAGATTAAGGTTGCTGAAAGACCTAAACCCAAACCCTTTACTAAAGAAGAAATTCACTCAATTCTCAATGGGTTGAGAGAGAGTCCTCTTTACCACTACTATCATGACTTTGTTCTCTTTCTATTCAACACTGGATGTAGAACTTCTGAAGCCATTGGCATTAGATGGCAAGATGTTGATTTGATTAAGAAAGAGATTCATATTTATGAAACTCTCTCTAGAAATAGGGGCTCAACTGCAAACAGGATTAGGAAATCTACTAAGACTTCCAAATACAGAATTGTTCCAATGAATGAAACTGTTCATCAAATGCTGAGTGCCAGAATTAGAAAAGGTGAATTGATTTTCCTAAGTCCTAAAGGTAAGGTTATTGATGACCATACTTTTTCTCAAAGAGGATGGAAGTTTACTTTGCAGGCTTTAGGAATTGAACACCGTAATTTGTACAGAACAAGAGCCAGTTTTGCCTCTCATTGTGCTGCTAGTGGAATGCCTGCTCATGAGATTGCAAATCTTCTGGGTCATAGTAAAGTAGATACACTCTACAATTACTATTTGGGTCAAGTTAAGAAACCAATATTGCCAGAACTTTAAGAAATACAACCATGAAAATCAACATTGAAATTGACACTAGCAATTTTTCCTTTGGTGTCGGCATCTTGCAAAGCACCATAGACCAAACTGTTTTAGGAACTCCAGATGAGAATGGGGTTCTAGTAGATATAGATTCTATTCACGGGTCTGGTCATTTTGACTTTAAAGCCAGAGTTGTTCTGACGCAAGAAGAAGTTCAGAAGCTTAAAGAGGAGCAGGAGAAATTTATCAACGGCAAATTACTTGAAATGCCTGAAGTTTCCAGACAGGCTGGTAAACATCTCAAAAAGAATCTTTGAATAGACTCGACTTAAAAAAGTAGCAGCAATCTCTTTTCTACTTTTTCTCTTGCCTAAATCCCTTGATTTTCAATTGCAAATTTAGCTTCCAATTGAGCCTATCAGGTGCAAACATGCCTGAGAAACAGAGTTTCGAACGATAAAACTTTAGAAAATTTTGCACCTGTTTTAGGCTATTTTGCTTCGTATACAGAGGAGCTAAATAGCTTGACCCTACCCCCCCCCCCACCCCCTTAGCTCTTTTAGAATTTTATTGAAGTACGCTTCTAAAGTGATATCCCCTTCAGCGTTAGTCAAATCAGCACCAGCCAAATCAACCCCATTAAGGTTGGCATTTTGCAGGTTGGTGTCTCGCAAGCAAATCTGTCACAATTGAGTTCCTCTCAGATTAGCTCCGCTCAAGTTACTTTTGTGTAGTGTAGAAAAGTGAAGCCCACACCACCTTTCTTATTCTGACTTCTGTAAAAGTTACTTAAAACAATTGTGTTGTTTCTGACATAGGAAAAGCCCAAACACTCAATATAACCAGCATCAGACACTAGAGTGTTCCAACTATTTACGACACTTCTGAAAGCTTTTGAGGCGGCTTTTTCAACTTTCTTTACTATCTTTTCAATCGTTTCTGCTACAACCAAAACATTAGTTAAAATGCCCCTAATCAATCCCTCAGCAGTACTCTCACAATTTCTAATGACTACTTCACTTGAGTAATAGAGTAAGGCTTGAAGCTGCTCCTTGTAATGTCGTAGAGCACTCTCTGACCAGTTGGACAAGATGACGTTAGCTCCGATGAAATCAGCATTGCCAGCTTTTAGAAAGTCTGAAATTGTAGCAGGGGTAATAATAATTTGATTCATATTATTTATCTGAGTGTAGTTCTACTTAAAAACATTCCATTTAATAGTAACCCAAAAACAAAAAACAGGCGGCTTGTGAAAACCACCTGAGAATGAAATGTTTTTAAGTGAGCTATTACTCAACTAATTACTTCCAACTATAACAGTTGTTTTTGCAGAAGGGGAGAGATGACATAGTTAGTAACTATGGCAAGTTTTGTAAAAGGGTATAGTTACTAGTTTTGTCCCCTAGAGATAGTTTTAATTGGCGTTTCAAACGCAGGTTAGTTTCAATGTGTGATGGGGGCTTCGCCCAGAAGTAGGAGTGTTTGATTAAATGAACTGAGGCGACTTTACTTTTAGGTATGGCCTCCAGACACTCCTACTTTCAAGGTGGCAATATGCTACGCAGATTTTAACAGTAGACTGTCCAAATAATGGATGGCTAAGTTTCCGAAATTAAGTCTTCTACTGTTGTAATTACTAGAAAGGAAACCTAACTCTCCTTTTTAACGTTTATACTTAATATAAGGAAGAGTTGAAATAGGCAGCCTTCTTTTTATTTATTAACCAGTACACATTTAGTAAGTAACTTTAGAAAAACTGAATATGAAGCAAGACAGAATTGACATGAAACTCGCTGAAACTCAAAAAGCAAATTGGCAAGAGTTTTCAAAAAGGAAAGGACTGAGCTTATCCGCTTTAATTGTAGTTGCTGTAGAAAACTACAAAGTTCAACAGGAGATTTTAGAAGCTAAAGCGTTTAATAAGCAGCAGTAGTTGATCTCTCAGATTTGAATACATCATTGATTAAAAAGTAACTTTTGAAAAGTTACTTTTGTAAATTACTTTTTGACAATTGAATAAAATGCCCAACACTATTAAGGCAACTCGCGTCTCTATCTCTTTAGGGGCAATTTCTCTTAATGGCTATCAGATGCCTGATGGAAGTTACAGATTGGCAGGCAGAAATGTTACTGATGCCATTGATGTTCAGCACAAAAGCCTGGGGGAAGTTATGGGGGTAAAATCCCTGAAACAATTGCCTGGAGCTGATTTAGCCTGGGGGAACATTAAGGCAGATACAGGTGAATCATTTGTTCCAGTGGCTCTTGAAGATGCCTCCAAATACTGGCTCCAGATGGCTCTCAAAGGTAATCAGAAAGCAGCAGCTATCACTGAAGCTTGTTTAGTTGAAGCTTTAGAGCGACGTTTTGATGAGGCTTTCAATATAGTTAAATCTGAAGCAGAGAGAAATCTACTATTTAAAGCCAGAACTCAAGGAATTCAAACTAGAAGAAGCTGGTCTGATGCTGTTAAAGATTGGGTTGTTAAAAAGGGCTTAACTAAGAACCCAAAAGGAATTCACTGCTACCGCAATGCAACTGAGAAATTGTATAAACTTTGTTTTGGATTGAGTTGCAAGCAAATGAAATTGCAGTTTGGAGAAAATTGTAGAGACAATCTCTCTGAGGCCGATCTTAGATTTCTAGATTTGGTTGAAACTTTGGCAATGTTTTTAATTGATCAATTCAATGCATATCCGGTTGATGCAGTTGAGCAAGTCTTCAAAAATAACTCACTGAAAAGTAGAATTCCTCAAGGAAAATTAGAACTAAAAGCGGCTTAGTAAAGCTGCTCAGATTTCACACCCAACTGAATACTAAAAAAGAGGAAGTTGGCGCTTCCTCTTTTTTTATTGAAATCAACTCAGTCAACTAATCAAAGTACACATTCCGTCATTACATATAGGCAAATTATAACAAAATGTCCAAAAAATCGAATATTAACCCTAAGACCTTTGCTAGAGAAGTGATGGATTTTCAAGATCGGATTTTCTACTCTAATAGAGGCAAATGCCTTCAAAAAGCTGCAGAAGTTTTAGGAAAGACACTCAGCCCAAGACAAGCGGCTATTACTCATGCTTTGATGGTGGTTAGTGACAATAACTTAATTGAGTATGGAATGGGGTTTATAGATATTCCTGTAGAACTCCTTTTCACTATGATTACCCCTTTTAATATTGATCTTTACAAGAAAGAAGAAGGTAAATGTGTAAAATACATGGCAGATATTACTACAGGACCTCTTCAAGACCTAATAGAAGATGATCTGATTCTTGTGAAGCCACACTATCAGGGCCAGTGTAGAAAATTTGCCCTAAATAAACAGTTTGTGAGGAATTATTATATGGCCCAATCTGAAGTACTAAACTTAGTCATAGACAACATGGAATCTCTTGGTGAGGATGTTCTTTCCTATGCTCTAGCTAAAGCACCTAGAGGAGCAGGGTTTGAATATATTGACAGACTACATCCTTGGACTGTAGCTACATCAGACAAATTACAAAATAGTAGGTTCGTTTTTGATGCTGCTTTCTACCACAGCCCAGAAGGAAAACACTTCATTAAAGAGAAGAACCTAACTAGTGGTCAGGCCGAGAACATCAACTGCACTTTAGAATTCATCAATAGATTTCATACTGGACCTCAATACCATGAGTCCTTTCATCTACAGCAGGCTGGAAGGATGCATACAGTTGGAGGAGTGATTCAGATGCCTAAATGGTTTAGAGATAGGTTTATCCTCCCTGTAGACCCCAACAACGTAAGAGTTGAGATGGATCTGAAATGCGCTCAACTAATTGCTTTGTGTGACATCCTAGAAGTTCCCCAACTGAAAGAAACTATTCTGAATATTCTTACTGATAAAGGAAGCATTTGGGGAAGTATTGGGGATGCAGAGATGCATAAGGCTATTAAAAAAGTAATTTCTTATGCTTTCTGCTTTGGTGGTCAAATCTCCAATCTTCCATTCTTAGCCAGTAAAGAAGCTAAGGCTAAAAGGCTACCTAATTGGAATGTTACTGCCAAAGATGTAAATAGCTGCTTAAGTGGTCTTCTAGAGCCTTTAGTAGAAGCTAGAGAAGAATGGTTACAGCAGTACACAGTTGCGAAGATAATTAAAGGTAGAGGGGCAAGGAAGATTGACAATGACTTGGGTTACTCTTTCTCTCTCTACAAATCTGCTGCTGAAATGGGTAAAGGTAAACTAACCAAGAAGACTCTAGAAAGTACAAAGATTGGTTCTCAACTGTTAGCTCATCTGGCACAAGGTAGAGAGCAGTTCATTATGCAAGACCTAATTGCTAACCATGTAGAACAAAACATCTTAAGCTTTCAGTATGATGGGATGACTTTAGAAATGGCACTGAATGAAGTCAATGACGTTGTTGCAATGCTGCAGAAAGCAAGTCTCTACCCAATTGAGGCTGAAGTAGTACTGGAACTCTAGTTTCTTTGATTAAGGGTAATTTGCTTAGTTTACAGAAGAGAGGCTCTTAAAAGGGGCCTTTCTTTTTTTGGTCTACATTTGCCCTTTTCAATTAAAACGGCTGTGATGTATATATAGCAACTGTTTCACCTTATTGACAATGAAATCTCTGAAACCCAGTAAAATCGTTGCTCCATTCTCATTTGCAAATTTTGGGAGAAGCTGTAATGTATGCCCCATATAGCTTATGACTATATATCTAAGGTAAATAATGTACAAGTGTTAGTCCCACTTGGTTAGTCCCACTTGGTTAGTCCCACTTGGTTAGTCCCACTTGGTTAGTCCCACTT
>NZ_JCACKG010000214.1:62643-66776 GCF_059505265.1 Myxacorys chilensis
GGTTATTCCCCTTGGTTAGTCCCACTTGGTTATTCCCCTTGGTTATTCCCTCTTGGTTATTCCCTCTTGGTTATTCCCTCTTGGTTACTACAAAAAAGCAAAATCCAACCCGACCATTCCCTCCGTTGTAATCTCCTTTATGTGAGGGGCCCAGTCCCATATCTTTATGTCCTTAACTAAGCACCTACTCATGTAGTGGCCTTTGTTATTTACTCTAGTGGGATGAAATTAAGTTGGCCCTTTCAGAAGTAAAGTGGCCCCTTCTTTTTACAGACATCACACAAGACTGGTTATTAAACAACTGGTTACTTACAACTGGTTAATTACAGAATTGTAAGGAGCCCCATGTAAATTAACTAAACGCAGCTTTGCTGCCTCTTCCTTCCCCTGCGGAGCAGCTACTGGAGTTCCAACTCACTAGAGTAAACACTCACTCTATATAAAAGTTAAATTACACAGAAAAGCATTTCTATTACACAAGATATCATTGAGGTGTTATGGTGGCATTACACAGAAAAGTATTTTAATTACACAGTATGAATAAGACTAGATTTTCAACTAAAGCTGGAACCTCAGTCCCTTCGGTAGGAAGACCTGCTTCTACAAATCTGACTGACAACAAGCCTTTTAGATATGAGAAAGATATTTATGCTTTAGTTGAGCAGGAGGCTAAAGCAACAGGTCAGTCAGTGGCAGATGTAGTCCGTGTAATTTTAAGAGGTCATTACACAGAAAATAATAAGGATGGAACTGAGGGTCCTTCAGTAGACTCGGATACCAACAACAAAACCCCAGATTCTGATAATCAACCTGCTCCTGCTCCACTGCAGAACAGTGACTTGGGTAAGTTAACCAAAAAAGTAGATTTAATATTTGATGTCTTGTTTGGGAAGGAACCTTCTGAACCTACGGATGAAGTGTTAGAAGCAGAGTACGAAGCTTACAGTGCTGCTGAAGATCCGTTTGGGCATTCTGATTTTGAAGAATTCAAGCAGTCTCAAATAGAGAGATGGCGGCACACTCATACAACCTATTGGAGTCGCCTCAAAGGGAATTTCTTAGACAAAATCAATTATCTGAAGGATCTAGCTGAGACCAACCTTCAGATTTGTAGTGGCAACCATGAAGATCTTCAGACTCTTTTAGATTTTAGTTAAAAGCATTTTCAACTTGACTCTATTCTCAATAATAAGGGTGTTGTCTGTAGTGGCTAGAGAAGATTAGCAGTTTGATGGACTGAGCCTGTACTGCTGATGGTCAACAATCCGATCACACCTATGCTTTAGAACTCTTCCTGTTCCATAGTCGTTCCATCTGGAAAAATCAGAACCTCACCCGGCTGAAGCTTAGAGCCATCAGCTCTGAACAATTGTCCGCCAATGATTTTCCCATCTTCAATAACAAATTGCAATTTTGCACCGCCTGGATAGGTAATAATTCCACCAGATTCCATTACTGCCCCTCCAGCTCCCGGCAAAGGGTATGTCTGTCCTGAGCTTAAAGTAATTGAAAACTCTTCTCTAAAAGCAATTAGGAGATGTTGTTGTGCTGGTTGCATAAACTCATTCATCTAAAGACTTGAGATTAAAGATCATACTCTCTCTAGCCAATACTTGTCCCTGCTCACCTAACTAGCTGAACTGACTGAACATCTGCTGGCTGAACCTCACCAACGGCACAGAGACACCACCAACCTAATCTACTAACCTAACCAAGTAGTAAACTGGGACATTAGTTGCAGTAATAATAGTACCTTAAGCCGCACTGTATATACATTGTAGCTCCACACAGTTTTAACAAAAGGTATTAAATCCTTAAATAAGAACATAAAGGGGCCTGACATCTAACTGAACTACATCGGAAGCATCAGAGTAGTGAGAACTTAAAGGAGCTCTACAAATAGACAAAATCAGTCCTTCAGTAATTAAAACTGTGAAGGGACAATAAAGGTTGCGCCACTCTCAGCAGTACCAAGCATAATAGGCATACTCCTGCCAACGGTGAACTGGAAGAAATGAAGAAGACAGTCAAAGTAGATTCTGATCGTCAAGTGCGAGCAAAACAAGCTGCTTTTCTAGCTGAATGGGTAGGTGATTGAATGACAACTGAGAAGCAAGGGAAAGATTCAGAACCACCAATTCAGCCTACTCTCCAAGAGCTTCACCAGAGAATTATAGATCAAGAGCTTAAGTGGTCACTTGAATGTAGTTTACGCAATCATATTCAATTAGTTGAAAGAGCTATCTATCAAACTCAAGTTGATGTTGAACAAGCAACAAATGCTGGTGACTTTGACCGTGCTGCCAAGTTGAAGTATGGGAGGATCACAGGACTGGAACAGCATTTGGAAAGCATCAATGCAGAACTAGAACAATTAAGAGTGGGGCTGTTTTGAGTGTAAATTGCAGCCTGTAAATCTAATTTCACTGCAGTGAATTTACCCCAAGGGTACTCAATTTTGGTTAAAATTGAGTACCCTTGGGGTATTTTTTCTTGATATATGGTCGTTTCAGCCTCTGTAATCTCTAATGGGGATAGGCCCCATCTAGGATTTGCTTCCGCAAATCCGGCCTGCTCCCAACTAAGTGACTACCCCAAATTCAATTAAAGTCATGAATTAATCTGACAAATGGAAATCAGAGATAAGAGAGGGGCGCGATTAAATTTGTCTTAATTTCTAATTTTCATCTGAGCCTACCCAAAGGCACACAAATAAAGCTTTGAAGGGTTTTAAAGGAGTTATAGTGCCCTGCATACATGAATTGTAATTGTATTGAAAACCAGTACTTACACATCCCCTTAGTAAGGAGATTGTAATTACAAACAGAATGATCCCGCCCACCATTTCACTGCGGTTCATAAACCTTTCCTTATTGTTAAGCCTTTCAAAACTTCTTCTCTTTTTTATCCAACCCCTATAATTTCTTCTGCCCCCATTACTAGCTTCAACTACATGAAGGTGGCCTGAAGATTCCCTGATCGGTTGCAGGAACTGAAGTTCCATACCAGTTTCAAACTAACAGTAACCTAGCATTAGTAATTTAATTCATTATTCTGAAAGCTATACGGAGAGTCACCTTACAGCATTTCAACTAACATTAATTAAAGTGCCCCTCATTAGAATCTACTTATGGGAGTGTCCCAACTGGTTAATCCACCATAAGTTAATTACAGAACAAAGTCGGCCCTCAAGGTAAACCATTAACCTAACTCTTCTACCTTCCTGGGGCGGAGCCCCTCACTTAGGGAAATTTCTTTTTGTGTGGGTGTCTCTCTGGGTGTGTCCTTGCCTCTGGCTGTGAGTGTCTCTATCTGAACAAATAGGAATCAGATAAGAGTGAGCGCGATCAAATTTTAGAGTTGCAAAGCTAAAGGGGTTCCTACTTTAGATAAGGTTAATCAATCACACTGAAGTAGTAACCAAGCTCAAGCCCATCAGAACCCTCACCCAGCCCCATCTAGCTCATTAGTTGTAAACCTCTATCCCACATGCATTACAGTCTCCCCCAAAATTAGCAAATGGCAATAGAGCAATGATTTTACTGGGTTTCAGAATAAGCTAAAACAATTGGACAGTTTTTGGCTAAACTGCGGTTTACCATCTTGGGTATCGGGTGTACATTGCTCACAACTGGTAAACAAACTCCCCAGCTACCAGTTTTATTTGAGGCGGATCATATTATTCCAGAAATGGAAAATCTCCCTGCGTCAAATGATGAAGCTGGGAGATGTGTAAATAACATTGAGGTCTATTCTATGTTCCATCTGGAACTTTTGTCCATTTTCTCAAAAGAGAAATCCCAGTCCAAGTCTAAGATTAAACCTCCTAGTGATGGTGGTGGTAGAAATATCACTGCCTTAGTTCTAGCTCTAGCGTTCTCTGTACCTTTAGTATTGGTGGTTTATGCAAATTTCCAACGTCTAAGAGTAAAAGTCCAATCACTACCAGTCACTTTTGAAATGGAGGTTGATAAAAGGGTAGATCGCTTCTAGTCAATCTAGTTAGCTATGTAGAGGGAGAGGGCATCCGTTCTCTCTTTCTTTTTGGATTAATATCTCTAAAATGTTAGTAAAAGCAATGCCATTTCATACTGTGGCAGTAGTTCACCAATAGATAAGATTAATTTTCTAGA
>NZ_JCACKG010000215.1:0-3016 GCF_059505265.1 Myxacorys chilensis
TCGGCTGCGACTTCGCCCAAGGTTACCTCCTGGACCGTCCGCTGCCGATCACGGCGCTGGCTGAGAGGTGGCTCGCCTCGTCGGATGACGCAGGCACGCCGACGGGCGTCGTCCTGCCACTGAGAGTTGGCCGGGCCTGAGCAGGCCTGCGACTCCGGTGCTTGGCCGATTCCAGCATGAACTTGGGTGGCAGCGGTCCGCCGATTCAGCTCCCGCCAGGTTTCGGGCTCCGGATGACGGAATGCGATGTCGCGGCCCCGCCCGGGCGACCTCCCCCCGGCCCGACGCTCCGGCCGCACCGACGCCCCGTCGAGGAAGCCTTTCGGTTCCCGTTGGCTCACCCGCACTGCGCAACAGGGCCCCGGAAAGGGAACTTGCGCCATACTCGGCGTGCCTGTCGCTGCCCAGCCAGCGTCCCAGGCAACGTTCAGGCCTGGGCATTAGCCCACAGCCCGCTCGCGCGCATCCTCGCCGGTCCGCTGCGACAGGGCCTCGAGCAGCTGGCGGAAACGCTCGTCCACTGGATCCTCTCCGGTGGGCAGAGGAAAGGCCCAGAGCAGGCCCGGTCGGATTACCTGCTCAAGGCAGACATCAGGCTCGGAGTGCTCGGGAGGCATCGCGGAATGCCAGGAAGCGAAGCGCGGCATGGTCGTCCCCTCATGTCGCAGTTGTCGGGCCAGCGCTGTCTCCCGAACCCTTCCACCGCAGTGCCACTCCTGCTGCGAGAGATTCGCAGGAGAGGTACCGACGATCGTCAGGGGAAGGCCGTCTCACCATGGCAAGGGCAAGCCCTGCGGCGAGGCCGACATATCAAAGCAACAGCACTCGCTCCATTCACGGTTCCCTGACGAAACACCGCGCAGAGCAAATGGTTCTAGCTCGCCTCGCTGACTCCACGGCTCTGTGACATCGGAGCAAGGGTCGTCCGGGGAGAGGCGGCCTCTCCGCCTGCGGATGCAGGGCCTGCATCACCTGGAGCTGGCCCAGATGCGTATGGCCAAGAGCCAGATCGTGACCCCTGTGGCCGGATATGGCGGAGCCGGCTCCCGGGACCCGGGATCGTAGGGAACCAGGGAAGAGGGCGAAGGCTCGTAGAGGAGCAGGTCCATGAGCGTGTCCAGCCCTCCACCCCGTCGCCGGTGAACAGGCCCTGGCCGCAACAGGCGACCCGCGGCCAGGGCTCCGGTCGTCACCACGGCGAAGCGGCCGCGCCGCCGAGGTGCCATCTGGCAGCGCGTGCCGCGGGAGCTGCCCGGCCGAGTCCAAAAGGTCGCCCGAACCTCTGTCATCCCGCACGGCTATGCGAACGCAGGGCCTCTGCCAAAGGTTTACGGAGCCAGGGCTAGGCTCCGGAGCCTCGGCATCACGTGATCCTGGCACGGTACTAGCGGCGCCCCAGGCCCGTGAAGCTCAGCCATGTCGAGGCGGCCCCAGCCCCCGCCATGCCCGCTGAAGCGATCACGCCCAGCAGCGAACTCTGCAGCGACCAGTAGACGATGCCGGCGTAGCCGCCGGCGATCCAGAAAGCCAAGAGGAGGCACAGGAGCCCTACCCGGACCACAGGAAGGAACGGGTGAGAGTGGGAGGCCTGCTCCCGGAACATGTCTGGCATCGTTGCAGTGTCCAAGTCACGGTCTTCCAGGGACTCGTAAAGGGCCATGTCGGTCGTCCTCTTGCTACAAGTGCACGGCCTTAAAGGTCGTAGCCTTGGCCCAGGGTTGCTAAACTTCCGACCGACGTGGCAGAAGGGTGCCACTTCCGAGCACGAGAAGCGGCCGTCGGCTGTCCAGGCGGGAACCGGCCACTCCTTGAGGAACGCGTTTCCGCTAAGCTCGACAGGTTTGAGGCGGGTGGTACGACCGAACGTCGTGGAACGCGTTCGGGACAGGCTACTTGGCGACGCGATGCGCCTGTAGGGTCCCCCTGCCTCTGGACAGCCTGCCAGCCCCTCAGACAACGGATGCCGCCGACGGACTCATTCCCGTCATGTGCGGCAGCCGAGCCCAACCGGCGGCATGGCCTGGATGGCATGAGGGCCACGATGACGGGGAGACTCCTGTCTCAACGCCTCCGTCAAATCATGGCTGACTTGGCGCCGTTCAAGCCGAGATGAACTCGACCGCCCCCGGACCGATGAGCGCCGCGGTCAGGCGACCGGTCGCATAGGCGCCGGTGTCCACCCCGATTCGACCTGACTCCGCCACAGGCTCGGGCAGGATCGTGTGCCCGTGGACGACCCACACGCCGTCGCTGCGGGGCCGCGCCATGAAGTCGGGATGCCCCCAGAGCAGCACGTCCTCGTCCTGGTCCTCAAGCGGGTGAGCCGGGTCGGCGCCGGCATGGACGACGGCCACATTACCGCTCCGGCAGCCCAGGGGGCGGGCCCGGATCCAGCGGATCAGTTCCTCCCCCATCGCATCGACCAGCCGGTCGCGGGCATCGCGCAGCATCTCGGGCCCAGCGCTCGTCACGACTCCACCCACCCCGAAGCTCGCCAGCGTCTGCAGGCCGCCATTCCAGAGCCATCGCGGCCCGCGACGCTCGGGCTCGTCGAGGAACTCGAGGAGCATCGCCTCGTGATTGCCCATGAGGCAGAGTACGTCGCCCCGGCCGGCGAGGCGACGCAGGACGCCGGCGCTGTCCTCCCCGCGGTCCACCACGTCGCCCACGGCAATGACCTGGTGCTCCGGCGCCTCCGCGGCGATGCGGTCGAGAAGGCGGGCAAGGCGGGAGTCGCAGCCATGGACGTCGCCGATGACGGCCAGAGGAAGCTCCGGCGCGAGGGGCGCGCCGAAGATGGCAGGGCCCGTGGGCGCCTCGCGGCCAAGGAGGCCCAGAAATCTTTTCATGCCGCCATTCTCCGATGCGTCGGTCCGCATCCCACTACCTCCGTCATTTGCTTGCTCGGCCCCGATACGGCAAGGGGCCTGAAGGATGGCCAGACCTCTTGCGGGCGGCCCCGCCACTGCCCATGACGGGTCCGGAGCCCCGCCCTGAGGATCCGGCCCCCGTGACA
>NZ_JCACKG010000216.1:0-3005 GCF_059505265.1 Myxacorys chilensis
CCGTTTGCTGCCCATGCTAGGAATTTTTCCTCCCTAACATGAATCAGCCCTGCCAGGATTGAGCGATGTGAAAATACGTGCGGTATTCTCGCCAATACTGCAACGGCATCAGCAACTGATTCGGGATGCTGAGCTTTGATGGTCTACCCGGTTTACGCTTCTGCCGAGCTTTTTCCTCTAGCACCGTGACCATTTCGGCAAATGTTTCCGGGCGCACTCCACACAGCCGTTTGAATGCGTCGGGTTTGAGATGTTGAACGTGTTCGTAGATCATTAGCTTTACCTCCTTGACCTACTTCTACTCATACCTCTGACTTTTGCAAGAAGTCTATTAAGGATTAATGGCTCTTGAGCCGACACTAGATCAAGGCTTTCTGCCCGTGCTAGTTCAATCAGATCTTGTAGGATCAGTGTCATCCGTTCTGCTTCAGTAGCTGCCATCGCTAGGCTTTCTTGTTGGGCTTTAGTTAAGTGTTGACTGCGTTTTAGCGTTCGTTGCAGATAACCATAAACCAAGCTGAGGGGGGAGCGTAATTCGTGTGCTAGATCGTTTGTAAATTGGCGCTGCTGATGTTTGACAGCAGCAAGTCGAGCTAACATCTGATGCCATTGGTGAGCGAGCAGTTTGAGTTCGCTCGGTGCATGAAGCGCATTGAATGAATGTGGATGGCTGCTCATGCTGGAAGCGACGATCCATTGAGTGAAATCCTGTAGCGGTCGTAGCAAGATCCAGATGGCTGCAACGATGAGTACCATCATGCCGCTGATAGCGAGTAGACCGAGTCTAGTGAATTGATCTGCCAGCACGAGAAATTGACTTGTTGGGAGCCGTTCTGGCTGCATTATCACGAGCCTTTGTATTTCTTGATGACACAAGATTATGTAGACAGTCAATACGATCGCAGAAGTCGCGACGACGATCGCCATCAACCGAAACTGCAATGAGGCGAAATCGAGGGATGTCCATCTCTTTTTGTTTAATGCTTTTGAAGAGCTACTCAGCCAACGCATGGAATGCACTCATATAAATATTTTGTACTGAATGTTTCGATAGGTTCAGACCAAACTGAAATTTTGAAAATAGCCTGATGATTGTGGGTAAATTACCCATCGTTTTATCATCCTGCATTTGTAAGTTTTTCAAGTTGTGGGGGTGATGTAGAAGCGTGTTGCTTGCCTATGATCAACAGAATAATGGCTGAATCTGAGTAATTCCTGAGCGACGGATGAAATGTTGGTATAGACTAGCTGAATTGTTGTTGCGAATGGATGACAATATTAAATTTTGGCGTGATTTAATCAGAAAACCGAAGTGAGATTGATAAAATCGCGCTGTATTGCTAGTCAAACTTGTCGCGCTCTGGAGCATTTCAGCAATGAACATAGATATCGCACAAGAGCAACGCATTTTAGAAACTTTATCGACGCTAAGTTATCGCACTGACGATCTCAGAAGCTACCTTAAAGACATAACGCTGAGTGTGAGTCATTTATTGGAAATAGATTGGTCAACCGTCACGCTATGTCAGAACGGATTTGAGCGAGTATTGGCAAGCAACATTGATTTTGAGGGCATGGATCAGCTTTTTTCACTGCACGGCTCTGTCACCAATACCGTTGTCACAACTGGACAGACGCTTACTGTTGAGGATGTGCGGCAATTGGAGACAGGCGAGGTTCCAGATGGGTATTTGTGTTACCTCGGGGTGCCGCTCCGAACTGCACGAGGCGAAACGATCGGAACGGTTTGCTCGTTTAATCGTCAGCCGCGTCGGTTTAGCGAGTCAGAAATTCGCACCGCAGAACTCTTTGCAGAACGAGCAGCAACAGCGATCGATAACTACCATCTCTATCAATTACAGCTTCAATTTAACGAGCGGCTTGGGACAGAAGTAGCGCTTCGCACCGCAGAGTTAGAAGCCGCACGAACTAAATTGCTGGAGCAAGAACGATTAGCCGCAATCGGAGAGTTTGCAGCCATGATTGTGCATGAAATTCGCAATCCATTGACGACGATCGCAATGGGATTAAAATATTCTCAAAAGCATTTGCAGCTTGAACCTGCGCAGGAACGGTTAGCGTTATCGATTAGTGAAGCCAATCGGCTCGATCGCTTGTTGAGTGAAATTCTTATGTACGCAAAACCCCAAGCTTTGCAGCTTGAGGAATTAGAGCTAAATACTTGGCTGCAAATCGTATTGAGTTCAATGACTGAACTGACAGAAGCAGAAGGACGGCGAGTTAATTTCACTCGTTCTTCTGATGAAATTAGAATCTTAGGCGATCGCGATAAACTCAAGCAGGTGATGATTAACATTCTTCGCAATGCCTGTGAAGCAAGCCCGCTGGGAGAAGTAGTTGATTGCAAAATTGAGACTTTAAAACCAACTTTAGTTTGCATTCAAGTTCGGAATCAGGGTGAAGTGCTTCCGCCAGAGGTGCTATCAAAACTAGGTCAGCCGTTCTTTTCCACTAAACCAGAAGGTACGGGACTGGGACTTGCGATCGTCGACCGAATTGTAAAGGCTCACGCGGGGCGATTACTGATCCAGTCCGACAATTCTGGGACTTGTGTTGGCGTTCAGTTGCCCCGATGTCATAAGTCCTCGTTATAATAGCGAGGACTGTTGTAGCTGAACATTTCGAGCGGTCAAACCATGCTGACCTTCTACCAACTCGAATTTAACCTGCGTTCCCGCTTGTAGAGTTCGGTACCCTTCACCTGGAATCGCCGTAAAGTTAAAGAAAACATCCTCACCCCCCTTGTCTCTAGCAATCATTCCACTGCCTGCTTTAAGATCAAACCAACGCACAACACCTTGTAGCACGGGTAAACCATTTGCTCCTAAACTCGGTGCACCCTCTATCCACGTTTGTTGAGGAATGCGAACTTGCTTTACCTCTGGTGTGTCGTAAGCCTCGTAGGGATAGTCCGATCGAGTCTCCATCAGGGCAGGGCTGTTTCATTGTAGTAGGGGAAAAACCTTGTCCAACTGATTGGCGAA
>NZ_JCACKG010000217.1:0-66737 GCF_059505265.1 Myxacorys chilensis
CAGACGACTACCCCTGGAGGAAGAGCTTTACCACCCAGCAGTGCCCCAGTATTGCCTAGTCCCGCCCCAATTTCGGCTCCAGCGAGTGCTCCAATAGTAGATCAAAGCTACTTGCTAGGGGCAGGAGACAAGGTAAAACTTGATGTTTTTGGGGTGCCTGAGTACAGCGGTGAGTACCAGGTCTTAGCCGATGGCTCGCTGAACCTGCCATTAGCTGGAACAGTTCGAGTGGGCGGCTTGACTTTGCGCCAAGCCTCTGGCTCGATCGAATCTCGCTACAGAGAATGGTTGACGCGCCCAGTTGTGACAGTCAGCTTGATGAGTTCCCGTCCGGTGCAAATCGCGGTTTCAGGAGAAGTGACGCGCCCAGGAGCTTACACGACATCGCTGACCGAAGCGGGAACGCCTACGCTCACAAAAATGCTGCAACTCGCTGGAGGTCTTACCCAGAGCGCTGATCTTCAGCAAGTTCAGATTCTACGCCGTCTGCCTGGAACCAACGCGGGCACAACACCGATTCAAGTTAATTTGCAGGCACTGTTAAAGTCGGGAGACTTGAGCCAAGACATTCAACTGCGCGATGGCGATAGCATTGTTGTTCCGGCAAGCACGGCAACGACCGCTATGGGCAACGATTTTGCCGGAACAACCTTAGAGTCAAACAACAATGAGCCGATTGACATCGTTGTTGCTGGAGAGGTGAACCGTCCGGGTCCTCATAGCGTAGTGGGTGAACAGGTTCCGGTGACACCTGGTCAAGCCACGACCGGACAAACGAATGTTACTGCGAAAGTAAAAGCGCCAACCGTAACGCGAGCCATTCAGATCGCAGGCGGCATTACAGAACGGGCTAATATTCGCGAAATTCAAGTGAAGCGAACGGCTCGTGACGGCACAGAGCGCAGCATTAATGTGAACTTGATGGATTTGCTCAAAGCCGGGGATGCTAAGCAAGACCTCCGATTGCAACAAGGCGATCGCATCGTCATTCCGACCGCCGTTGCTCTCTCTCCAGAAGATGCAGCAACCGTTGCCACGGCTAGCTTCTCGCCTGACTCCATTACAGTAAATGTAGTGGGTGAAGTGGGTAAGCCTGGTCAGATTCAAGTGCCACCCAATACGCCAATGAACCAAGCCATTCTAGCGGCAGGTGGGTTTATCACTAGTTCTCGGACAAAGCAAGTTGACTTCTTACGACTTCAACCGAATGGAACTGTTGATCGACGTCAGCTTGCGGTGAACTTTAAAGAAGGCATCAATTCAAAGAACAATCCGGCGCTACGGAACAACGATACGATCGTGGTCGGCAAAAATGGATTGGCTAGGATTGGTTCTGTGTTAGGAACCATTCTAAATCCTTTGGGAAGTGCATTTGGCCTTCTCAATATTTTAAGAGATTAACTCTACCGGAAAGTAGAATTCAATCTCTTAAATAAGAGAAGGGGACGCTTGACGTCCCCTTTTTATTGATCGTTTTGGGGAGAGTATGATTCAATTTACTAATCTTTGGGTTAATGAGATTAAATCAGTCTTTACTTAGACCCAATAGGTAGGAGTTCCGTTTAGACTAGATCAAACGCGCGATGGCTACTTCACTAGGGAACATGGTGAGTGAGTGATCACACTTCTTGTAAACTTCGGGCTAGTCGGGTGGTGAAGTAGATGGGAGAACTAGAACGCTGTTATCAAGTATTGGGACTCGAACCTGGTGCGCTTTGGGAAGAGGTTAATCAGGCGTACAAAGATCTAGTGTTCATTTGGCATCCTGACCGTGTGCCGAAAGATAATCCCCGCCTTGTGCAGAAAGCGGAAGCGAAAATCAAGGAACTCAATCATGCTCGTGATGTGTTGCGAAAGCATGAGCGCAACCCGAAACCTCAACCGCAACCCACGCGATCGCACGAACCGTCAAGAAGCGAATCGAGACAGACTTATTATCATTCTTACTATCACCGTCCGTCGTCCAACGGGCATTCTACCCATTCGTCCCAAAACGGTTACTCGTCCAATGGGCACTCTTCGCAGAACGGGTATTCTACTCATTCGTCTCAAAATGGGCACTCGTCCAACGGGCACTCCTCGCAGAATAGTCAAAAGGGCAACGGGCATGCCGCCCAATCTTCTCAAAATTATCAAAACTACTACTCGCAGTCGCAGTATCGATCGGAGTATCACAAACCCCCGCAAGCTCAGCCGTCTCCACCTAAGCCGTCGTCTTCATCTCAACAGTCAAGTACCTCCCAACAGTCCAGCACCTCCCAACAGTCAAATACCTCCCAACAGTCAAGTACCTCCCAACAGTCCAGCACCTCTCAACAGTCAAATACCTCTCAACAGTCCAGCACCTCTCAACAGTCAAACTACTATCGGCAGTCGCACTATCGGGCGGAGTATCATCAACCGCCAAAAACGCCGCCACGTTCTCAAGAGCGTGATCTGACCGGAACCGATCTCAGCGGTCGCGATTTGAAAGAGAAAGACTTGTCGGGCTATAACCTGAGCCATGCCAACTTAAACAATGCAAACCTGAGCGATGCCTTCATGCATAAAGTGAATTTAGAAGGAGCAAAGCTGCAAGGAGCAAATTTGTTCCGGGCGAATTTGCTAGGGGCAAACCTGTGTGGGGCAGATCTGCAAGATGCCAACCTAATTGGCGCAGATTTGAGCGGCGCAGATTTGAGCGGCGCGAATCTGCGCGGGGCAAAAGTGGGGTTTGACGATCGCGTGATGGTGAAGATGACGGGGGCGAAACTTTCAGGGGCAGTGATGCCCAACGGCAAAGTACACGAAGCGTAAGTAGCAATTAGCAGCGTTAGATGCGCTACTGAGAAACTATGCTGTCTCTAGGAATGGCATAAGGATCTTTGCTGTAGCCCAATGCGAACTTAACTGAGTGAGAAACACTCTTGCTCGAAAGCGTTACAAACACTAGCAGTGCAGCAAATGCAACACAAGCTGAAACGCCGTACAGTCCACGATAACCGAGTGATTTTGAAACCGACCCTAAAAGCGGACCTGCGATCGCAATGCCCAAATCAAATCCACCAATAAACAAGCCAAAGATGCGTCCGCGTTCGTGCGGCTGACACCGATCAGCAACCAAGGCAATCATGATGGGCAAATAGGTTCCGCCTCCAATTCCTTCTAGCAATCCAGCCACAAGAAACCATTCAGCCGTGCGAGCTTGCCACAGCACTAGCATTGCCAAACCATAGCAGAGCAGTCCAATCGTGATGAAGCGTCCGCGGCCGTGGCGATCGCTAGCTTTTCCAGCAACAAATCGTGTTCCAAAACTCGTAATTGCTGCCGCCGTGTAAAACAATCCAGCATTCAAATTGACGTTCGCTTCGGCAATATAGAGTGGTACAAACGTTGCGATCGCGCCAAAGGCAATCCCGACTAGTAACATTGTGATCGTCGGAATCCGAATGCGATCGCTGAGCAGTAATCGCCAAAATACATTTTCTCTAGATTGCTCTGCTTCAGGCTGTGGATTCAAAGCAGGTGGCTTGACTTGATATCCACAGAGGAAGCTCACTGCGCCGAGGCCGGATGCGAGAAAGAAGACCGGAGCAAATCCTTGCCACGCCTCTAGAAATCCGCCGATTGCCGGACCGATCGCCATGCCGATCGGGTTAACCAAGCTCATGTAACCAATCAGTTCACCGCGTTTTTGAGGTGGAGAAAGATCGACCACGAGAGAACTGTAGGCGGTTGTAAAGGCGGCAATGCTGATTCCGTGAAACATCCGTACGAGAATGAGCAACGGAATTGATTGCGTCAACAGGTGGCAGACGGGCGCGATCGCAGCCACACCAATTCCAATTAGCAGTACCCCTTTGCGTCCACGAGTATCTGCCATGCGTCCGAGAACAGGACGAACGATTAGCAGCCCTACCGCAAAGGATCCCATAACGACCCCCAGCAAATCATCTGCCGCTCCGATGGATTTGATGTAAGGCGGCAACGTCGGCAGTAGACTTGCTAGACTTGACCAAAATAACAGTCCCGCAATAAAGAGAACCCCCAAGCTCCGCCGGATTTGAGGGTTCAGTGCGGCAAATGTGTTCAATGCCCTATTCCTGTTGAAAGTGTGTCCGAGAGGAGTCTAGGATAACAAATCATTCGCACTCGTAGCATCAAGACTCGCAGACCTATGAATGACCTGCCACTATTGCAGGCATTAATACCCCTTCAATTTCATGAATCACGCCATTGTCGGCAAGCATATCTGTCTTGAGAACACGAACGTCATTTACAGTAATGCCGTTTGATGAATGATCAACCGCAATGATGGAGCCTTCTACAGTTGGCGCTTCGTCAATCTCAGCGAGATCCTGTGATCGCACATCGCCAAAGACAACGTGATACATCAGCACTTTCTTCAACTTGGTTACATCTTCTAGCAGTGCGTCTAGCGTCCCTTCCGGCAGTTTGGTAAATGCATCATTGGTCGGTATGAGTAGAGTTAGAGAGCCTTCTGCAGTTAGAGTAGACGCAAGATCACACTTGTTCACCGCTTCTAAAAATGTGCTGAATGACCCTGCCTGTGCTGCTGTTTCTAAAAGATTTGCCATGATGTACTTTATCCAAAGCCTTTCTCGTTCTGTATTAAGAAATAGGCGTTAAAGGATGGCGGTAACATCATGCCAAAGGAGGAATATACTACCATTACGAACTTGTACGAGTACAGCGCGTTTGATTTATATAGATTTTTCGTGAAACCTCAGTTTATTTACTGAATCTTCCCGTATTCTGTTTATTATCTCTGTAGCACTACCAGCTAGGTACGCCGTAGATCCAAGATAGGTCTATCTAAGATACACCCTGTCCACTGCGGATCTAATAGCTATCAATTGCCGTCTTTCAGGGTATCAAACGTCGTCAGAATTCAGCGTCAGCAAACCCTCGAAATAGGAACTCAACCCTAGTCAAGGTTGTGAGCAAACTGCATGAAATTAAAGTTTAGAATTCGTCAGTCGTGGCTGTTAGTCACTGCGCCGTTTGCTGCGATCGCGATCGCAGCTTCCCCTACCAACGCCGCTAGTTTAGCATTCTCCAAGGCACAAACTATTCTTGCGGGTGAGCTTTCTTCCCCAACTTCAACAGAACCATTTGCAGCCGAAGCTAAAGCGAATAGTTCTGCCGCTGGGAACGGAACTGACTTTCAGAACTTAGCTCGATCGGCGGCAAGCACAGAAAACCTCTTTCTCTCGGCAAGTCAAACCGCTCCTATCCGCTTTGGCTTCGACTTCTTCGCTCTACTGGCTCTGGGAACCGCGATCGACAATCCGAGCTTAGAACTTGCAAGGGCAACGGGTGCTATTTCGCTGGCACTGTATGACGTTACAGACGGAGTAGAAACCCTTCTAGATTCACTCAATATTACGGTGTTAGGCAACCTGAATACGCCAGGAAGCGGCGATCGTCTCAAGATTAGATCGACTGGAGACAATCTCACCTTGTTGCCTAACCTCACGGACACCAGGATCGGAGGACGTCAGGAATTCGCCGTAGCAGAAGTTGGGGGAACGTACTCTCGCACATTTGACCGTCCAACCTCTCTTAGGTTAGTACAGCGCGTAGAGACGAAAGCCTGTGTTCAAGCTCCGCAAGGGCTGGGTTCCTGTGGTCGTGCGGTTCCCGAACCTTCCAACACAGTAGCTCTCCTAATGTTCGTTGCAACTACAGGAGGTATGGTGTGGTTTCGATCTCGCAAGCCAAGATCTGTGCTGTTTCCTGACACTGAAGGGGCTAAGAGAAAGTAAACTTGATAGACCTATAGGTTTTTGAAATTCATCGCCAGCTAGGGATACTGCGTTGAAAATAAAATTAAAAAGACAGGCTGCCTATAAAGCAACCTGTCTCTAAAATTAAATGGTCGTAATTAGACGGCTGCTAACTCTTGAGCAGGGCGCTTGCTGTTGCGAATTCCTTCGATCGCAGTGGCATAATCTGGGGCATTGAATACGGCGGAACCCGCTACGATCGCATTCGCTCCCGCTTCAATTACTTGCCAAGTGTTATTCCCTTTCAAACCACCATCAACTTCGATCCACGGGTCAAGACCACGCTCATCGCACATCTGTCTTAACTGACGAATCTTAGGCAGGACACCAGGAATAAAGCTTTGACCCCCAAATCCTGGGTTAACGCTCATAATCAGCACGAGGTCGCACAGTTCAAGAACGTAGTCGATCAATTCCAACGGGCTACCTGGATTGAGAACAACGCCTGCTTTTTTCCCGTATTCTTTGATTTGTCCAAGTGTCCGGTGCAGGTGAGGTGAGGCATTATGCTCAGCGTGGACATAGATGTGATCTGCGCCTGCTTTCGCAAAATCACCGACATATTTTTCTGGCTCAACGATCATTAGGTGAACGTCTAGCGGCTTTTGGGTAACCGGACGAATCGCTTCCACAATCAAGGGACCGATCGTAATGTTGGGGACAAAGCGACCATCCATTACATCAACGTGAATCCAATCTGCTCCGGCGGCATCGACAGCCCGGATTTCTTCTCCTAAACGACTGAAATCAGCAGATAGAATCGATGGCGCAACGACAATCGGCTTCTTGGACGATTGAGTCATGATGGCTAGTCCCCTTGGGTTCCAAAAGTTGTAATTAGTTTAACAAATTGTGAATCTTTTCTCTCATAACTTAGCCAGAACTTGAGAAATCTTTAGGAAGAAATACCTAATTTGAAGTTTGGGAAATCGGGTTGAGGGGATCAAGTGAAAATAGAGAGTGGTATGACGAGGGAACGAAGATGGTGAGAGGATTTCGGCTAGGAATTGGGCGGCTAGGAGTTGGGCCGCTAGGAATTGGAATTGTAGGAGTCGTTCTATTGGGCGGAGTTCCTGTTTACAGTGTGCTGGTGCAAGATTCATCAATCGGGCAAGACGGCATCGATGCGTTGAAGTTGCAGTCTCCGCCCTACCGATTGACTGGGCAAAAGATCGCGATCGGGCAAGTTGAAATCGGGCGTCCGGGGCAGTTTGGCGTCGATAAGGCAGCAAGTCGGAATCGGGTTGTGGCGTTGACTCGCGCCTTCTACCGCGACCAACCTGCAAAAGGGAATGCCAATCTCGATACTCATGCAGCCCAGGTCGCGAGTGTGATGATCGGAGATAGTAAAGCGGTGCGCGGTGTGGCTCCGAGCGCGAAACTATATTCCTCGGCGGCAGCGACTCCCCAACGGGGCGGGCAAGCAGAAGAATGTCGCTCCGCAGAGCACGTGGCGATGCAGAACGGAGGAGATGTGCGGGCAATTAACTTTAGCTTTGGAGAAGCTCTACAGCAAGATCCACGCCCGAATCCTAAGCTGGATGGAAATGCGCTCTTAACCCAATGTGTGGATTGGTCTGCGAGAGTTCATGATGTGCTTTACGTTGTCGCGGGGAATCAAGGAAAGGGCGGAATTCCGATTCCAACGGACAACTACAATGGCATGACCATTTCATTTACGCGCCGATTGGAAAAGCTGTTTGCAAAAGTTGATTTCTCTAATATCGGTGATGTTGCTCCTAGCATTCTTAAACGCAATGATGGAGTTGAAACAAGTTTGGGAGGACGCCGCTCGATTTCGCTGGCGGCTCCCGGAACTAAAATTGCGGTCGCTAGTTTGAAAGGAGATGAACTGAATCAAATTGGGTCAAGCTTTGCGGCTCCGCATGTCACTGGAACTGTGGCGCTTCTGCAAGAATTTGGCGATCGCAACCTCCGCCAAAGCTGCAAACGGGGTGCTGGCTGCAAGGTTCCCTGGACAACTGATGCGCGTCGCCATGAAGTCATGAAAGCTGTTCTGATGAATTCTGCTGACAAGCTTAAAGATAGTGGCAACGGCTTGATGTTGGGAATGACGCGAACCATGTTGGAGAAAAACAATCGGATCTGGACGGATTCTGATGCGTATAAAAATCCAAAAATCCCGCTGAATATTCAAATGGGAGCCGGGCAACTGAACGCCTTTCGGGCCTATCAGCAGTTTAGTGCAGGAAAATGGAACCCAACTCAGCCTGTACCTGCGATCGCGTGGGACTATGGCAAAGTGGGCTTAAAAACGCCTTCAGGACGCGCGCCCTCTCAAAATTATCAAGACTACGTGCTAGAAAAACCGCTTCAGCAGGGAAGCTACGTGTCAGCCACGTTGACTTGGGATCGCTTGGTTGAACTGAACGATAAAAATCGAAATGGTGAGTATGACGTGGGAGAGAATTTCCGCGATCGCGGTCTCAACAATCTCGATCTTTATCTTATGAAAGCCGAAGATGCGGACGTTAGACGAAGCATCTGGTCGTCGGTCAGCGCGATCGACAATGTAGAACACATCTTTCAGCAAGTTCCCCAAACCGGACGTTACAAAATTCGCGTCGTCTTTCACGAACAGGTGAATCAGCCCACTCAGTCCTATGGATTGGCATGGTGGACAGTTCCAGCATCTTGAAATCCAGCGTCTCAAAAACTGTAACCACGACTTTAGTTTAACTAGGGCAACGTTAAAGTGTGAATTAACAGGGTGTCCGCACACGAAAAGGTCAGTAACATTCGTAATCCGTAATCCGGCTTGTAGCGAAAACCACAATCTTTACGGATTACGACTTTTTCTTGGGCTTAATAGTTTAGAGCGTGCAGAACTAGGTTGAACGATATGGAATTGCGAATGTTGCCAAGAGTTGGGGTTGTTTTAATTGCCGCGATCGTTGCGTTGAGTTCTTTAAGTTGCTCGGAGATGGCAGAATCAACGCCATCTCCTCCAACCTTAAAACAAGAGAGGAAATCGCAGCAGGTGAACCCTAAACTAGTCAAGGCAAATACGCAATTTGGATTCAAGTTATTTTCAGAAATTTTGAAGCAAGACGGTCAGGATAATGTGTTTGTGTCGCCGTCGAGTGTTGCGATCGCGCTGTCGATGACCTATAACGGCGCAAGCGGCGAAACGCAGAAGGCAATGGCAAAAGCGCTGCAAATTCAAGGGTTAAGTTTAAGTGAATTGAACCAGGCAAATGCAGATTTGAAAACTGGTTTAGAGAAAGCCGATCCGAGTGTACAAATTGCGATCGCGAATTCGCTGTGGGCACGAGAGGGAGTTTCGTTTAATTCTGGATTTATTGATCGCAATCAAACTTTTTACAATGCGAAAGTTAAAACGTTAGACTTCACTTCTGTGGCTGCCCCTGGTGAAATTAATAACTGGGTTAAAGAAAGTACTCGCGGCAGAATCAATCAGATTGTTGAGCAGATCCGACCGGATCAAGTCATGTTTTTGCTCAACGCCGTTTACTTCAAAGGCAAGTGGACAGACGAGTTTGATAAGCAGCAAACCAAAACTCGTCCATTCTACTTGGCAAATGGAATGCAGAAGCAGCATCCGTTGATGCAGCAAAAAGGCAAATACCGCTACTACGAAAACGAGCAGTTTCAAGCGGTTAGCTTACCCTACGGCAGCGAACAAATGAGCCTTTATGTCTTTCTGCCTAATGAAAAATCGAACTTGTCAACATTCTATAAAACGTTGACTGAGAAGAATTGGCAAGCTTGGATGCAGCAGTTTAGTCAACGTCAAGGATCAATTCAAATTCCACGATTTAAGTTATCTTATGACACTGAGTTAAAAGAGGCGCTATCTGCATTAGGAATGGAAGTTGCGTTTGACCGATCAAAGGCCAATTTCTCTAACCTTAGCAATGCTACAACTAACATTAATGAAGTAAAACATAAAACATTTGTAGAAGTGAATGAAGAAGGAACTGAAGCAGCAGCAGTGACCTCGGTAGGAATAACCGTTACTTCGGTTCAGGTCGAAACTCCTCCGTTTGAAATGATTGTGAACCGACCGTTTTTCTGCGCAATTCGAGATAACAAAACAGGCGAAATTTTGTTTATAGGATCGATTGTTAATCCTAATTCTTAACCGATTAAACGGTAGTGCTTCTTCCAAACTCATCGATCTAAACCTGATAGACTGCTAGCGCGATCGCGTCAGATATAGATCGAGATTCAGAGATCATTCACTACCTTTGGCTTAAAGCGGTTTAGGAATCATGCCTAAGCGATCAAGCAGTTGTTCGTCATGCGATCGCTCTGGATTTGCGGCTGTTAACAACTTTGCGCCTGTGAAAATTGAATTTGCTCCAGCTAAGAAACACATCGCTTGCAGTTCATCGCTCATCTCTGTTCGACCTGCCGAGAGTCGCACCATTGCCGCTGGAAATAAAATGCGCGTGGTAGCAACCATCCGCACCATGTCAAATGGATCGATCGGCAATGCATTTTCTAGCGGCGTTCCTTCAATTGGAATGAGGCAATTGATCGGAATCGACTCAGGTGGCGGATCAAGATGGGAGAGAGTTTCTAACAGTTCTAAGCGATCGCGCACCGATTCTCCTAATCCCAAAATGCCACCACAGCAAACTGAGATACCAGCATCACTCACGGCTCGAATCGTATCGAGTCGATCTTTATAGGTGCGAGTGGAAATAATTTTTTCGTAATAGCTCGGTGACGTATCTAAATTGTGATTGTAAGCCGTTAACCCAGCTTCTTTGAGTTGTTGCGCTTGATGCGGTTTTAGCATTCCCAATGTGCAGCAAACTTCCATCTCCATCGCTGCCACTTGTCGCACCATATCTAAAACGCGATCGAACTGCGCCCCATCCCGAATTTCTCGCCAAGCTGCCCCCATACAAAACCGGGTTGAGCCTGCGGCTTTTGCGGCTTTTGCATCTTCTAGCACGTCAGCGATGTTCATCAACGGTTCGGGTGGCAGTCCGGTGCTGTGGTGGACACTCTGAGCGCAATACCCACAATCTTCAGGACACGCACCCGTTTTGATGCTGCTTAAGGTGCACATTTGGACTGCACGCGGATCATGATGCTCTCGATGAATCCGTTGGGCTTCAAACAGCAGATCGGGCAATGGTTGTTCATAAATGTGGGTAATCCGGTCGAGAGTCGTGAAGTTGGCAACCATGAGCGCGATAAACAACTACAGCTTTTGATCATCAATGATCAAGCTCCTTAAAGCAACACCATAAGCAGAGAGACAGAATTATTTGCGTCCCCTTGTGTAGAGACTTGGGCAAAGCTCTCCAATTTTTTCAAGGAATCGGAGGATCCCAATACAAGTTTCTTGGGTTCACGTGCTTAAATTTTCATTTGTCATTCATCCCTCATCCCTCATCCCTCTTCCCTCTTCTGTCTCTACACAAATCGCCCTGCTTCCCAACTCGTGGTGTACAATGCCATGGCTATGAAACCGTCTCCTTCTCGTCGTCGTCGCCGTGCTCCTGCTAAATCACAGCGTTTTAGGATTACGCTGACAGAGTTGCTATGGGCGTTGATTGGGCTGCTGCTAACGATCGGTGGGACGTTACTAAAAGCATCTACCACAGGAATGCCTTGGACGTGGGCAAATGGGCAAGTGCCTCTGCATTTTTTGGGTGTGAGTTATCAAATTGGTGCAGTGATGCTGGTCGGGTGCTTGGGCGGCCGAAATGCGGCGGTAATGTCGCAGATTGCCTATCTCGCGCTTGGTTTGGCAGGATTCCAGGTGTTCTCTCAAGGCGGGGGAATGAAGTATCTGACAGAACCGAGTTTTGGCTACTTGCTTGGGTTTGTTCCGGCAGCTTGGATCTGTGGATACATTGCGTTTAAAGCACCGCCTCGCTTGGAGTCGCTAGCATTTAGCGGACTGTGTGGTGTGATTGTGGTTCACACCGTCGGCATCGCTTATCTAATATTGAGTTATTTCTTGAAGTGGATTGATGCTGCTTCTATGCCCTTTACAAAGGCACTGATGACGTATTCTGTTAATCTGCTACCAGGACAATTAGCGGTGATTTGCGCGATCGCAGTGCTTGCCTATTGCCTCAGACGTGTCATGTTTTACTAGATTCATGCTCAAAAATCGCTTTTTTTGGATCGCGGCGATCGCGGGGTTAATTCTCGATCGAATCACTAAACTTTGGGTGGTAAAGACGCTAGTTTTACTCCAGTCAATTCCCCTAATTCCAGGCGTTTTTCACTTCACGTATGTCGTCAACAAAGGCGCAGCGTTTAGTCTATTTTCGGGCAGCATTTGGTTGCGCTGGCTTTCGCTGGCGGTGAGCATCGGCTTGATGGCAATGGCGTGGTTCGGTCCTCGCTTTCCCCGGTGGGAACAGTTTGGATACGGGTTTATTTTAAGCGGCGCACTCGGAAATGGCATCGATCGCTTTGTGTTAGGTCATGTAGTCGATTTCATCGATGTTCGACTGGTTAATTTTCCGGTATTTAATTTAGCGGATGTTTTCATTAACGTTGGCATTGTTTGTTTGATCATTGCAGCGTTTCAAAAAACTGAGCAGAAATAGCACCTTACTAATCAAGATCAAACTTTTGTGGATGGAGGGCGATGATCTTGGGTGTAAAGAATCGGTTAGTTCTTCGGACTACCAATATCCACTCTTCTTGGACTGCCAATACTTGCCGTTCTCTGGGCGGTAACTTCTCTAGCCACTTAGACTCCAGCAAAAAGTAGGGCTGAACGTCTTCCCGCCAACGCTCTTTGATCTCTGTCTCCGAAATTGGGAGTACCCGACGATCGCTATAGAAATTGAGCGAGGGGCGGTTGTAAGCATAGGACGTGTAGATGATCTGCTTTCGGGGGGTAAATTGTTTCACCATCGCCGCCACAGGCTTGACCGGATAGGCTTCTTCTAACTCCCAAACCCAGTGATCTGACATCACAAAGGTCAGTAGCGTCAAGTACATCCCCCAGATGAGACAAGCGATGAATTGAGTATCGTGCCGCAGAATCAAGATTGCGGTGATCGTGAGGGTGAGCGCCAGCGTTGCAAAGATCAGCTGGACATCCGGTTGGAATGGCGAAGAGAAGGTGTAGAACGCACAGAGACCCCAAGCCGCGATCGCCAACACCCCAAACCAGGCAGCCCAAACTCCAGCATGAGCAATGCGCCGGTATTGCCGGAGTGCGGCTGTAAGCGGTGTCCACATGCGATTGAGTTGCGCTCCAACTACTAAAGCGAGTGCGGGATAGATCGGCAACACATACCACGGCAATTTCGTTTGCATCACCGAGATCACAGCAAAATAAAGCCCGCTCCAAATTAACACTAGCTTTGCCCAGCCTAAATTTCGGTTCTCCCAGGCGTAACGAAATCCAGATGGCAAAAACAGTACCCAGGGCACGCCATTCTTGAGAATCTCTAACCCATAAAACCAAGTTGGACCCTGATTGTTGCTGACTTTGTCTGAAATGCGCTTAAGCGACTGATTCAGCAGATGCACGTCAATAAAGGTTTGTCCGTAGTGTTGAATCTGTGCGCCGTACCACGAAGCCACCGGAACGCAACCCAGCAGAAAACCGCCCCACAGATACCCGGATGCCAGCAGACGCGGAGTATCCCACGCCAGAAAACCAAGCGCGATCGCGCCGAGCAAAACCCCTAGAATTCCTTTAGTGAGACAAATCAGCCCGAAACTAATGCCAACGCCGAGTCCCCAACGCAAATCCCGCCGCGATCGCAGCACACACCAGACCATAACGACTAAAAAGCACAGCACTGCCCCATCGAGCATCGCCAAGCGTCCATTCCGAATCACGGGTAGCGTCGTCAGGTAGACCAACGCCGCAAATACGGCAGCCGAGCGCTGAAAGAAGACTTCTCGACCAATCCCATACACCACTGGAACCGATAGAGCCGTCAGCAAGGCTCCCGGCAACCGCGATGTCCATTCGCTAATGCCACCCGCTCGGTACGCTAGGGCAACTAGCCAGTGAATCAGAGGCGGTTTGTTGAAATAGGGGTTTCCGCCTAATTCTTTGGGGTAGAGCCAGGTGAGTGAGTCAAACGGCGATCGCGCCATCTCCCGCGCAATCTGAGCGACAATTCCCTCGTCCCAATCTCGCAGAGGCAAGCTCCCCAAGTTGACGGTTAGCAAAATTACTGCACCAAGCAGTAGCCCAACAGTCCAAGCTGGATCAATCCAGTCCTGATCAGGAGGCGTTCTTCTGACATAAGCGCCGTCCGTAGAAATTTCCCGATTCATTCGTTCTTACTCGTTTGACAACACCTAGAGGAGCTTCTCGGTATTTTCCTACTCAATATATTTTGCCTCTTTTCGGTCAATCTTCTGGATTGTCGTAGCGATCAAACGAGTGCCGCTCAACTTTCTTCAATCCTTCTAGGGTCAATAGCGTGAAAAAAGTGCCTGCGATCGCAAGCTCCCATAATCCGCAACCCGCCACCGCACCAAGAGCAGCCGTTACCCAAATTGCGGCGGCGGAGGTGAGTCCTTTAGCGCTTGGCTCATCTGTATTAGGACGCTTGGTATGCAAAATTACTCCAGCCCCCAAAAATCCGACGCCTGCCGCAATCCCTTGGATGACACGACCAACGCTCTCACTCATCGAATCTAGGTTCAATTGCAATGGAATCAACACAAACAGCGCTGCTCCTAAACTCACTAAAATGTGGGTTCGCAAACCAGCAGCCTTGTGGCGTTTCTCACGATTCCACCCAATGATTCCTCCAGCGATGCTGGCTAACACTAACCGCAACAATAAATCAATCAAGTTATGAGAGGGATTTGAAGACGTGAGCATGAATCTCGAACATGATACAAACAATCAGAAAGAGAATTATAAACGTTTCTAATCCGAGAATGGCACATCATCCGCTTTTAGACTTTCTACACCAAGAAATGAGCGATCGATTGCTGGTCTACTGAACTGTTGCCTTCAAACTATTTGCTGCAGTTTGTTACATCTGTGAGCTGAATCTGCGAAGTCGAAGGGACAAAATCAACGACTTTCAATTCTTCAAAGCGACGAAAACCGTTCTAACTTACCCTCATTACATTTCTATCAATTTAGGTTAAAGAATGAGGTTGAAGAAATGTATTTATCCAGCCAAAAAAATCAGTGCAAAAGTTAATACGCTCAGTGGGGAAACCTACCCAAGAAACGGGTAAGTGCCTTATGGCGGATGATCCCTGCAAGCCTTAATGTTAGAAATAGAGGCATGAAACAGAGGTATGAAACACCTCCTTAACACGTCTCTCTGATTTAGAAACACTTTAAAGAAATTGGGATTGAATACTGTGTCTGAATGTCCCTGTTGCTCAAGCAAACTCCTACGCCATGCTCGCCAAGGAAGAGTGTATTGGTTCTGCACTCACTGTTGGCAAGAGATGCCAGATTTGGTATCTCTCTCTAGGAGCCTTTCTACAAGTGTTCATCAAGGAGATAATTTGCTCAGATCTTCTAGCTTGAAGGAGCGCGCTACCAACCCAGTAATGTCCAGAGCTTGAGATTTTAAGCAGATAGTCTAACCGTCTCCCTGACAACGGATCAAGGACAAAAAATTTCAAAGACAGTACAAATTTCTAAGACAATACAAATCTTAAGGACACTACAAAGACGGTAGCCAAAGATTTCATTTCAACATTTATTGTTCGCTCAACAATCAACGAATTTCTGCCAGAAATCTACTCTTTATTCAACATTGCTGTAGTCTTTAGGCTGAAGGGGCAACGTCACACAGACGGTTGTCCCTTTTTCATAACTCGCGATCGCGATCTGCCCCCCATGAGCATCCACCGACTGCTTGACGATCGCTAACCCTAATCCATTGCCTGATACTGCACCAACATTGGTTCCGCGATGGAATGGCTCAAATAGGTGGCCTTGATCTTCGAGCGGAATGCCAATGCCTTCATCTTTGACTTCAAACTTTGCAGCGGTGCGATCGCATTCAAGCCTCAGATAAACGGTAGTTCCAATGGGGGAATATTTCAGCGCATTGGAGAGCAGATTGGTCAGAATCTGCCTCAGCAGCTTATTGTCCATTCGCGCTTGAGTTTTTCCCCCCGTTGCCTGGACATATAACTCGAAGCGATGCTGATCTTGATCATTGATCCGCATCTCGTCCACTAGTTCCTGACAGAACAGGTGTAAATCTAGCTCTGTCGGTTCAAACTTGGCTTCCGCTCGTTCAATCACCAGCACATCACTAAGCAAATTGTTCATATTGAGCGCTGCCCCTTGAATGCGCTCAATATGTTCACGCTGCTTCTCAACCGTGCAATTTCCTAAATAAAACTCCAGTAAATCGGCTGACGAGAGAATGGTACTCAACGGCGTTCGGAATTCGTGAGAGGCGGTCGAAACAAACCGGGATTTTAGCTCGCTCAGTTCCCGTTCTTGATCGAGGGCTTTTTGCATTTCCACCTCTGCTTGCTTGCGCTGAGTGATGTCTCGTTGCAGTCCGACCCAATAGGTATAGTGCCCAGTTTGGTCTGTGACGGGAAAAATACTGAGTTCGATCCAGACTTCTGAGCCGTCTTTGTGATAGTTCACTAATTCTGCCAGCGCTGGTTCCCACTTCTTTAGCGCCGTCCGAATGTGCTTCAATTCACCCCAATCGGTTTTCGGCCCTTGCAGAATGCGAGGCGTTCTGCCGATCACTTCTTCAAATCGATAACCCATCATGCGGGTAAAGGCGTCATTGATATAGACGATTTTGGGTCCGGGCGGCTCTACGGGTTCTGCTTCGGTGATCACAACCGCATCGTTAGCGTTGACCACGACCGATTCGAGTAACCGGAGGCGACGTTCTTGCTCTTTGCGATCGCTAATATCTTCTGCAATTCCGGCGATTCGATAGACGCGCCCTGCCGCATTCCGCACCGGAAACGCCCGCGCTAAGAGCCACCGTTCTGCTCCGTCCGGTTTGGTGAAGCGGAAAGTCACTTCGGCAGGTTTGCCCCGGACTGCTTGCCGACTGGCTTTCATGACTTGAGGTAAGTCGTCTTGGCGTATATGTCCTAGCCAAAACTCTAGGGACTTGTCGTAACAGCGTTCATTCTCGTAGCCGATCACCTGTTGGCACACCGGACTGATGTAGATCAGCTTCTGTTCTTCAAAGTCATACATCCAGAAGATTTGCTGGATATTTTCTGCTAGTTGTCGGAAGCGCTCTTCGCTTTCGCGCAGTTCTTCTGCGGCTTGCTTGCGATCGCCCACATTCAACACTAGGGACATGATCGACACCAGTTCGCCAGACTCGTCAAATAAAACCGAGTTGTACCACTCGCAGTGGACGATTTCTCCTGTTTTGGTGTAGTTGCGGTTATAGCAGACGTTGCGCGTCACTTGTCCGCTTAACAGGGCTGCGAGCGTTGGGTCAACGCTCTTAAAGTCTTCCCGAACCACAAATTTCCAGCTTCCAAACCGTTTGCCTAATATTTCATGAGCGCTCCAGCCCAAAAGAATTTCGGCTTCTCGCGACCATCGTGTGACCCGCAACTCTAGATCCCATTCGATCACCGCAAAAGGCGAATTGTCGACATGGAAGTTGAGGCGCTGCAAGGCTTTCTGTGCCTGATCTTGTTCATCAGTGGTGCCACTAGAATCCGTAGCTAAGGGCAGAGACGCTGCTTGTAATTGAGCTTTGAGGGTTTGAACCAGATTTTCTAGTTCGGCATTGCGTTGCTGTAACTGTTGCTGTAACTTCTGCTGTTCGTCTTCCTGCATAGCTCATTGTCACTACTGCGCCTATGCCTAAATTCTTGCTTATAAAAGTTAAAAGTAGATTTTCTTCGGTCTACAATTTAAGCCTTGCTTAAAGAGTTTCATAGGGAAGTTTGATTTTGAATGTCGTCCAACCGTCTTGACTGCTAACTTGGATTGTTCCTTGCGACTGCTCGATTAGTTTTTTAACTAATGCCAGTCCCAGTCCTGTGCCGCCTTTTTGCCAGAGATCGCTGCCTGGAACTCGATAAAATTTATCAAAAATGTGCGGCAGATCTTTAGCCCGAATCTCAGCCTGATTCGCGATCGTAATGTTTAGCACAGGGACGGGTTCTTCTGAACTCGCTTCGATTTTAAACATAATTTCTCCCCGGCTTGGAGTGTATTTGCAAGCGTTATTAAGAAGTTCGACAAAGATTCTTTGTAAACTAACGCTATCTGCCACAATAATGGGCAAATCATCGGGAATATCGAGCTTCAAAACTTGCTGACATTCGCGCGATCGCACCTGAAAAGACTCGCCGAGCTTGCGCAACTGCTCTCTAATGTTTAACGGTTCAGAGGCTGCTAACGTCTCACCCGACTCTAACTGATATAAATCGAGCAAATTCTGAATGAGTTCCTCTCCTTGAGCGCAAGCCGCTAGCGCAATCTCTGTATATTGCTTGCGATTGTTGGGCACAGCCTCCATCAATTGCAAAGCAACTTTAATGGTCGTAAGCGGCGCTCGCAGATCGTGAGTAATGGTAGTGACAAAATCGTCCTTTTGGTTATTAATATCTCGAAGTTCTTTAACCTTTTTTTGAATATCTAATTGGGCACTATGGCGTTTGAGACGAGCCGCGATCGTCTCTAATAATTCTGTTCGGCGAAACGGTTTTGTGAGATAGTCGTCGGCTCCCAAATTCATGCCTTGACGAATTTCGGCTTTGTCTGCTTTTGCCGTCAAGAAGATGAACGGAATCATACTGGTTGACTGATCTTGACGCAGTTCTTGCAAGACACTATAGCCGTCAAAATTAGGCATTTTAATATCGCAAATAATTAAATCTGGAGCCGTTTCTTTTGCTAACTCAATGCCGGTTAAACCAGTTTCTGCATAGATTGAGTCGAAGCCACCAGACGCCAAAATTTCTATAATATTCAGCCGAACATCTTTCTCATCTTCAATCACTAAAATTCTCATCAGATCGCCTCATTCTCTCCAGCTCAAGCGCTCTTCATTAAAAGTGCAGTAGAAAAAAGTGCAGTAGAAATTTAGCGTATATCAATGGCCTGGTTAAGCAGTATGATGCCTAACGCTCTAAGGATGGAACTAAACAAAATGCGCAGTTCCAGCCAAATAGGGTGGCAGATAATATGTATTCTTAGCTAAAGTTGACTCAGTAAAATTTCGCTATAAAACGCTATTTGTTTGATTATTTCTCGTATTAAATATTTAGTTCTACACCTGCCTAAATTTAATGCTGTCCGCACGTCGTGTAGCCAAAATCATTATCAATTGATCGCTACTGAAAGGTAGAACACATGTGACAGTGTATTGCTTGGTCGTCGATTCGGCTGACTTACCCTGATGCCTTAATTATACAGATTGAAAAGTAGCTCTAGATCTGAAGTCATCAACCTTTTGGTAGAAAGTTAAGGTGATGAAATGCGGGATTTAACTGTGAGGCTTGATGAAGGGTTGAAAACATACTAATCTTTCCTCTTCCCCCCTTTCCCCTTTCCCTTTAAGCTAAAGATCGCGATGTAGCAAGTCTTGAATCTATGCAGAATTACGATGTTATCGTGTGTGGAGCCGGACCTGCGGGGGCAACGGCAGCGGCGGAAGCCGCAAGAGCAGGACTAAAGGTTGCGCTGCTGGAAAAACAGTTTTTGCCACGTCATAAAACGTGCGGCGGCGGAATGCCAATGGTTATGCAAAACCATTTATATGATTTAGCGCCAGAAGCGTTTGTCGAATCGGATGTGATGTTTATGCGTCATACCTGGAAATTTGATGATCCTTACCTCGCTCCGATCAATCCTCCCGGTTCTGATGAAACGCTGTCGCTGTGGATGGTGCAGCGTCCGATCTTTGACAATGTGTTAGCGCAACGAGCGGCCCAACTGGGGGCAGATTTACGCGATGGGGTTGCGCTGCGATCGCTAGATCCCCAATCCGATGGCGTGATTGTCCGGGCGGAAGGGGTCAAAACCGGAACCCAGTTTGTTGCAAAAGCAAAGTATGTGATCGGAGCCGATGGCGCTAATGGCGTGACCGTCAAGGCGACGAAGTTAAGAAAAAATCCTGCGATCGCGATCGCGCTAGAGGTCGAACAGCCTCACCAGTGGGGCGATGGACATGGAGAATTGCGTCCTGATATTGCTCATTTAGAATACGGTGCAGTGAAACGGGGCTATGCCTGGATTTTTCCGAAAGCGGATCACCTTAATATCGGCGCGGGGTTGTTTCGTCCAGATAAGAAAGATGCGCGGGGCGACAGCACGATTCGGACGGAATTGCAGAAAACGATTTTTGAGTATATGGATGCGCTGAATGTAAAATACGATCCGAACAACCTCCGCTTTCGGGGACATCCCTTACCGACCTGGAGCGGCAAAGAATTACTGCATGAAGGACGGATCTTATTAGTTGGCGATGCGGCGGGATTGATTAATCCATTGTTTGGCGATGGGATTCTGCATGCGGTGAAAAGTGGGGCGATCGCGGCTCGTGCGATCGCAGACGATGCGGCTCACGAGTATACCAACCGGATTCATGCTGAGTTTGCGGCGAACTTTGATGCAGCGCTCAATCTGTCTCGCGTGTTTTACCAGTGGACGGGCGCTTGTTATAAATATGGCGTCAAATATGAGAAGGCAACGCGCTATGCTACACAGCTTCTGTGTGGGGAGTTGCTGTTTACCGATATGGCAGGTCGAGCAATGCGACGACTGAAGCGATCGGTGGGGGAAAACTTCTTTCCGGCGTTGAATGGGTGATTACCAATTCAGACAGCCTCTATCTGACATCATCCAAAAGATAGTGAGCATTAGTGGTTATCTAGAATCTTGCTGTATTGCTCTAGTAAATAATTTGGCTTCTGTAGAGAAATGAGATAGCCAATGTAGATTAGCGATGCTGACACGAACATAACGGGAATGGCCAAAGGAAAAAAGAAGATATGGCGAGGATCGTTTGCAACCATTTTGTGAAGGCGATCGTAAAACACCTGTATCTTGCCACTAATCCCATTCATCGCTGGATCGTCTAGTTGGTCTTGCTTTTTTCCGCGTCTCAGTAATCGCTTTTGCCAATAATAATCATGACCGATTAATAAAAATCGCCAGAAGAAATGAGCTAAACCATTAGGCGGTGCATGTAGCGTTCTTGCCTGTGGCTGTTTCCAAATCGTGAAGCCTTGTTCTCGAAGATCATGAGCATGAATCACACAATTGCCTCGGTAGAGCGGCAACTGAGTAGGGATAGGATAGCGCAACAAAAACTCTCGGCGAAAGGCAACGTTATTAAGAAAATATTGCTTAGCTGGAGCTAACTCTTTTTGCCCAGAAAATTGAGGAAAAATGTAAGTCATGGCCATTGCAGTTCCATAAATTCCTGCACTGACTGTTGCCGTTTCACCTGCAACAATTTGAATATTTTCTGATTGGTAAAAGGGCTGCAATATTACTTTTAACCAATAGTGTTCGTACAGGCAATCAGAATCATAGAAGACAATAATTTCTCCGGTTGCTAGCTTCGCACCCAGCATTTTGGACTGATAATATCCAGTACCTATAGGCGCTTCGTGAATTTTAATCCAGGGATAAAGATGACACAACTCCTGTAGTAGATCTGCTGGCGCATCGCCACTATCAATTAGGATAACTTCGTTTGCACAAGTGGGGCTAGGCTCTTGAGCAGCCAGTGAAGAGAGCGATCGCGAGAGCCCGTTCAAGTCAGCATTCACCAAGTTTTCTGTTTCTAAGATAATAGAAAAGCTCAGAAGCTCATGATTCACAAACTTACTCCCGCCCAAAAAATCTAAATTCTTAACTGAACAAATATGGCAAGTACACAAGTTTTCCCTTCATACTAATTATATTTGTTCCTCTCATAACAAAAAAGAGATTTTTGGAAATACCCAAAAATCTCTATCCTAGAAATGGATTGGCCATGAATTAAGAATTAGGTTTCTTCTGAGGGCCAAAATAAGCTTTATAGATCTCATGCGCGATCGGAACTGCCGATTCTGCTCCAAATCCGCCATTTTCTACCACAACCGCCACTGCAATCTGTGGATTCTTGACCGGACCATACCCTACATAGACCGCGTTGTCGCGTTGTCCAAGCACTTCAGCCGTTCCGGTTTTACCAGCTGTTGGGGGAATAGAGCCATCGCTAAGCTGACGCGCGGTTCCTTCTTTCACCACTGCAATGAGTCCTTCTCGAATCGCGTTAACTGTGCCTGGATCCATTCCGGTCGCTTCGGGCTGCATCTCAGGCTGAAAGTTTTGGTTGACCATGAGGTGAGGTTTAACTCGCTTACCACCATTGGCGATCGCAGACACCATCACTGCCATCTCGAGCGGCGTCACTTGAACAACACCTTGTCCGATCGCCATACTCACTGTGTCGCCTCCATACCACGGCTCGTTGTAGAGCTTTTGTTTTTGCTCTGGTGTGGGAATCACGCCATGATTGCCCCCCTCAAGCCCCATGTTCGACGATGTTCCAATGCCGAGGTTCTGTCCCCATTTCGCAATTTCTTCGGGACCAGCCGACATGCCGACTTGATAGAAGAACGTGTTGCTGCTGAAGGCAAACGCATCTCGAAAGCCAATCACACCGTAGCCCGCGCCCCCATGTTCGTGGAACAGCGTGCCGCCAATATTAATTGCGCCATAGGTTGGTAGGGTGGAAGTGGGCGAAAACTTACCCGACTCCATTCCTGCTGTCGCCGTCACAATTTTGAATGTGCTTCCCGGTGGATAGCCTTGCAATGCTCGGTTTAACAAGGGCGTGTTTTCGTTTTGAAGCGCGTCCCATTCGGTTTGAGTAATCTTGCGCGTAAACATGTTGGGATCAAACGTTGGACCGCTCGCTAGCACTAATACCGCTCCGGTCTTGATGTCCATTGCCACAACCGCACCGCGCTGATTGTTCAACGCTTTCTCCGCCGCCTGTTGCAGTTTCAAGTCTAAGGTGAGTTGTAAAGGGGAACCTGAAGCAGGTTGCTGTACGCCCAACATGTTCAACTCTTTACCAACAGAGTCCACCTCAATCAAGCGATTGCCCCAAGTTCCGCGCAACACATCATCTGCGATCCGCTCGATTCCCATTCGACCCAGCAGCATTCCGACCGGAAATTCGGGATGGCCTTTGAGATCGTCTTGGGTTGCCTCACCGATATAGCCGATCACATGCGATGCCAAACTGCCATGGGGATAGAATCGGTTCGATTCAGGCTGCATTTCGAGTCCGGGGATCGTTCCGCTTTCAGAAAGGGCAATAAAGCGTTTCTCGTCGAGTTTGCGAAAGATCCGCACAGGCATTGCCGATCGATATCCTCGCTCTTCTATTTTCTTGAGAATTTCTTCGGCAGGCATCCCTAGAAGCTGACTCAATTCTTTAGCGCTTTCCTGCCATTGCTCTTTCGTTTGCTCGCGTGGATAGAGATACACCGATCGCGAGAGTTGACTCGTCGCTAGTGTTTTGCCGTTGCGATCGAGAATATTGCCGCGATCGGCAACAATCGGCAGCGGGCGAATCCGGTTGTTGTCAGCAAGTTGCCGATTGTACTCGCCCTGCACAAGCTGTAGGTAAGCAACGCGAAACAAACAGATGCTAATTAACCCTGTTGCAATCATCAACAACACAATGGCACGAGAGGTGCGGTGCGATCGCGTCCGATTGACCCAATTTTTAGTAGATGCAGATGAAAAGCCTGTCGCCATATGATCTCAACGTCCTTTAATTAAATTTTATGATTGCAACCTACCTAAGGGTAGAGTTTAAAGACATTAAAACTCTTTGAGCAGATTTTTAATCGGTGAGTGAGGGGATCATGACGAGCACGTTAAATTACTCCTCTTGATTGTGGAAACCAACTAAGTTCCTGTCAAATTGGTTTCTTTAATGAAGAAAATTGAGGACTCCCTATTTCTATTATTCCTAGCGGTAGAGACGAATGATTTGTAACAAAGGCAGGATGTTGCTTGACAGCAGAAGTCAAGATTTGAAATGGGTATCTTGTTACCTTCTCTATCCAAGTTTTTCACTCCGGAAGTTTTTGGCAAAAGTCTCGCTACTCTTTACCACAACCGAGAAAACACCGTTCCTCAGAGCGACTATTCAGTATTTACCGATCCCGCGTCGTGTCAAAAAATAAGAATTTGAGGCTATAAGCTAAAAATTCGAGGAATCAGCCGCCAAGAAGGTTTTAGCCAGCGCCAACGCATCATCACGACTTGTAATTTTTTGTTCAGCATGTGCCAGTTGCAGTGCGGCGAGCAGTCGTCCGATAATAGGCCCAGCAGGAATATGCAAGGTCTTCATTAGGTCTTGCCCTGTCACCAAAGCCTTCGGATGGGCGACTGGATCATTGCTGTTTAAAAACCGATGAATTAGGAGAGCGCCTCCTTCGGAATTGCCAGCGCTTAGCCCATCGAAAAACATTCCCGCTGTCATACTTGAGACTTCGTGCACATCCCTTTGGAGCTTGGCAGCGCTAATCGCCAGCAGCATCACCGCTGGAAACGTAATGCCAGCGCTCTGAAAGAAGAAATACTGCTCTGCCAGCGTCCACTTGGAGCAAGGATTAGCAGGCTGAAATGCAGGCGATGCTTTGATCACCATACTTGCGGCCTGGATTTCTGCCCGACTGTATTTCAGCCGCCATAGCTGCCCTTCTGCAGTTTGGGGATCGCTTGAGAGCAGGCTAGCAAGCTTGGCGATCGTAATCCAAGTTCGGGCTGATCCCGACGCTTTTGGCTCCATTCGGGATTTTCCGGCTGTCGCACCACGGACTCCGCCCACCAGTTCTGCCCAAAATTCTACCCAAGTTTCTTGAATCACGACGGTAGTTTGATCGATCGCCGCAATTCGGCGCAATCCTTCATCGGTCGCGTCGGGGAACCAATCATTCAGTAAGCCATCTTCCCAAGCGCTCCGCAGCCAAGGCGTTCCTTTTACCGTGCTGAGCAGGTAATTTAGTTCTGATTGGACCCGCTCTGCCGCAATGTGGCGTAACTGCGGGGCAAGCTGGCGAATGGCGTGCTGCGTGTCTTGATCTAGCGTAAATCCGAGTTGAGACGCTTGACGATAGGCACGCAGCAACCGTAAGGGATCTTCCTGCAAATTCTCAGCACAAATCATGCGGAGGCGTTTGCGCTGCAAATCTTCGTAACCCCCAAGTGGGTCAAGCAACTCTGCTGTGTGCGGATTGTATGCGATCGCATTGACGGTAAAATCGCGTCGCCGCAAATCTGCTTCTAGAGAAGCTCCTACCTGTAGCGCAAAATCAGCCGTTCCTTGCTCAAACACGACCCGCGCAATCTGACGTTCTGCATCAAGCAGCACAAATCCGGCTCGATAGTGGCGGGCGATCGCGGTTGCCGTTTCGACCGCATCGCTGGGCAACACAAAATCGAGATCTAAATACTCTGATTCTCGACCGAGCAGGGCGTCTCGGACTGTCCCTCCTACCAAACAAGCTGCCTTCGGCAGCCACTTGATGCTGAAGGGCCATTTCCGAGGAGACAGCACCGAGGAGTCGGATAACACGTTTAGTTGATACTCGTTCAGAACAGTCAATGGTCGATCAATCCGTAGGTAATTTAGACTTAGTGAAGCAACAAAATTTGGGGTTCAACCTCTGCTGTTTCCGCAACATAAATCAACCAATAGTGAGTGATTTAATGGTTGTGCCTGAGCTAGAGTAGCAGAAATAGAGAGGATCTCGATTCTATTTGAAGCAGAGAGACTAGAACCATGTGTATTTGCATCAATTGCCATTACGTCGATCGCTGCACGACCTACAACGCAGTAGAAACGCAGCACCAGCAAGTTCATTTGACCGAAACGCCCGATTTTGAGGCAACTGAGCCAACGATCAATGTTAACATCCGCGATCGCGGTGACTACATCGAAATGGAGTGGGATGTAGTTGGCTGCCTCAGCTTCAAAGAGGAATCAGGAAAGTGGGTGAAACTCCGTCCGGGTGAGTTAGTGCCAACTTAGTAGCAACTTAAAATAGCAGTGCAGCGTCAGCGAGATATCTAAAATGCAACTCGATGGCTAGTTATGGGAATCCTGAGAGGGAAGTTTAAAAATCCCATAGCGTTGGAGAGCCATGCGCTTCATTCGTCACACTCGATCTCAGGTTGCAATTGCCTCGCGCTTTGCGCTGACCGCTCTTACTACAATCAGTATGATTGCTGCTGTTGGCGGCCTAGCTTCCGCTGAAACGACTCAGCCACCGGCCAAGACCATCGAACTTTCAAAAGTTATTCAAGAAGCTCAAAATTTTTACAATCAGGGAGAAAGCAAGGCCCGCAGCGCCCGCTATCGTGAGGCGCTAGAGGACTATAACCAAGCGATCCAACGCAATCCGAGCTTGAGTGGCGCGTTTGTCGGACGGGGTATGGTACGGGCACGGCTTGGCGATCGTGAAGGGGCAATGCAAGACCTCAATCACGCGGCCACAATGAACCCAGCCGATGCGATCGTTTACGCTCATCGCGGTGGCGTTCGCTATAACTCAGGCAGCATGGAAGCCGCAATCAACGATCTGAGCAAGGCAATTGAGCTTGATCCGACTTTGGCAGCGGCCTATGTGAATCGAGGTTACATCAAATCGCAGTCTCAAGATACGAGCGGCGCGATCGCAGATTTTGAGAAAGCTCTACAAGTCCAGCCGACTTATGCTCCAGCCCTCTTAAATAGGGGGTATGTCAAATTTAATCAGGGCGATCGCACGGGCGCGTTAGATGACCTAAATCAAGCCATCAAGCTTCAGTCCAATTATGCGGAAGCCTTTCTGATTCGAGGAACCTTGCGTCACGATATGGGCGAAGACGCCGTTGCGATCGAGGACATCAGCCAAGCGATTCGCCTCAAGCCCAACTACATTGCCGCTTACTTCAGCCGCGCGGCTACAAATTCTAAAATGGGCAATTTAGAAGCGGCTCAAGCCGATTATACGCAAGTCATTCAACTCAGTCCTGATCAGCCTGAGACGTTCCATCAACGGGGTTTGATTCGAGCGGCGTTAGGCGATGAGTCCGGCGCAATGGACGATTATAATCAAGCACTTCGCCTGAAATCAGACTATGCCGATGTTCTGAAAAGTCGAGGCGATCTGCGGGGTATCATGGGCGACAAACCAGGCGCGATCGCAGATTACGATCAAGCCCTTTTAGCGCAACCTACCCTGACCACTGCTTATGCTGCACGGGCTTCAGTGCGATCTCAGCTAGGCGATAAACAAGGTGCGTTTGCCGATTACACACAAGCAGTAAATTACAACACTAACGATCCCAAGGCTTACGAGGCGCGGGGCAAAGCCCGGATGCAACTCGGCGACCTGCAGGGCGCGATCGAGGATTTCAATCAGACGCTCCGGCTCAATGTCAATAGCGCTGAAGCTTATTACAATCGCGGCATGTTACTTGCCCGCTCTGGCGATCGTCAAGCCGCGTTCCTGGATCTCCAGAAGGCGGCAGAGCTTTACCGCCAAGATAGTAATGCCGAGGGCTACCGCAACTCGCTCAGCAATCTAAACAGCATGAAGCAATAATTTGTTGGTTGGACAACACGCTGCTGAAATTGTGTAGAGATAGTTTTATGGACTGTCTCTACACAATTTTTGTGATGTCTCGCTTTCTCCCTTTAGAAGACCCCGCGTTCGGTATACAGTAGAACTGAAGATGTTCCACTGATAGAACTGTAAACGCTGCACTGAGACTGAATTTAATCAAGGTCAGCACTGTCTTACAGGGGTTTAATAGTATGATTACTGCCCTAACCGTATTAGTCGCTATAGCTGTCTTGGGCTGGGGGTTTAACCGCGCTCGACCCTATGGAAAGATAGGCATTTTAGCGTGGCTCCAGTCTGTGGTCTTGATGGCTCCTTGGCTGCTCTTTTTTGGACTATTTGCTGTTGGAATCTATTTAAATCTTGCTGGGATGCTGCTGTTATTTATTGCATCTACAGCCTCCTATATTTTTATTGGACGCCAGCTAAGAGCCGCTGGGCAAGATGTTTTATCGAAACGAGCGGCAACCCTCGCCAATCCAAACCTAGAACCTAACGGGGACTCCCCTTCTCAAGCGGCACTGAGCGAGCAGCAAGCCGTAGAAAAAGTCGCAGAAGCGCTTCAACCTCCCGAAGTTTTACCGATTCCGGCAGAAGATTTGCAAACCATCAAAGAAATCTTTGGAATTGATACATTTTTTGTAACTGAAACAACGCCCTATCAAGAAGGAGCTATCTTTCAAGGCAATTTGCGGGGCGAGGTTGAGCCTACCTTCACTAGGCTGTCGAAGAGTTTAGAAGAACGGGTCGGCGATCGCTACCATCTCTTTCTGGTTGAAAATCCCCAAGGAAAGCCAGTGGTGGTTGTTTTACCCAGTAAAAATGATCCAAAGCCGTCTACTCTAACGCAGAAGCTGCTGGCACTCGTTTTGTTTATCGCAACGATCGCTACAAGCTTAGAAACAGGGGGAATTCTATTAGGATTTGACTTCTACAGCTCCATTGATCGCTATCGGGAAGTATTACCCATTAGCATAGGGCTGCTGGCAATCTTGGGAATTCATGAACTAGGTCACTGGCTCATGGCGCGCCGCTATCAGGTTCGATTGAGTCTGCCCTATTTCATTCCGACTTGGCAAATTGGCTCATTCGGCGCAATTACGCGATTTGAATCATTTCTGCCAAGCCGCAGCGCCTTATTTGATATCGCGATCGCGGGTCCTGCTGCTGGAGGGATTCTATCGCTAGGAATGCTGATTACCGGACTGTCTCTTTCTAATGCCGATAGTCTATTCAAAGTGCCAACCCAGTTTTTTGAAGGGTCGATCTTGATCGGAACCTTGGCACGGGTGCTTTTAGGAACGGCTGTTCAACAACCCATTGTCGCTATTCATCCCTTAGTCGTTCTCGGTTGGATTGGGTTAGTGATTACTGCTATCAATGTCATGCCTGCTGGACAGTTAGACGGCGGCAGAATTGTTCAAGCGATTTACGGACGCAAAACCGCTAATAGAACCACGGTTGCTACTATTTTGGTCCTCGGAATTGCTTCCCTCGTAAACCCATTAGCCTTGTATTGGGCAATCGTCATTGTGGTATTGCAACGCAGCCTTGAGCGTCCAAGCTTTAACGAACTGACAGAACCGGACGACGCACGAGCCGCCCTTGGGTTACTAGCGTTATTCTTAATGATTACAATTCTGCTGCCGCTAACGCCCAGCCTTGCAGGACGACTAGGAATTGGTGGTTAGTTTGGATAGTTGGTTTGATTGTGCAATCGGGCTAACTTGTCCACTTTGTTAAATTTCTTGCTTACTAAATAAACACCTGTCCCGGAACCTTGCCCTGCGCTGGTGTCGTCATAACTAGTACCTACTCTTTCAGAATTTTCCCATGCGTCCTAGTTCTTCTGCCAAGCTTCTTGCCGCGATCGCGCTTGTTGGAGCGTTGTCTCTCATGACCGGAATGCCATTGCTTCAACCTGCTTCGGCGAATCCCCTCAAGCAATCTTCCGAAGTCAAGAAACTGAGTAATTCATCTGAAGACGCTACTGCTCGTCCGGTCAACGCCTCTCGCTCTTCAATGGCTCCGATCCGGGTGACCAATGCGATTCTACAAGACATTACTCGAAAATCCGACGTTTCCCGTTCATCGTTAAAAATCATCCAAGTTGAGCCTCGCACTTGGAGCAATGGCTGTCTGGGCTTAGCAGAACCCGGAGTACTCTGCACCCAAGCGCTAGTTGACGGTTGGTGGGTGCGCGTTGAAGGCGAGAACCAAGCATGGACGTATCGCAGCGATCGTCAAGGTTCCGTGATCAAGCTTGAACCCTCGACCCGCACGAGCCAACTTAATCCGACTCGCTTGGGAGACGACGAACTTCCGAAACCATTGGAGCGAGGAACCGTTTTTCGCGTCATCACAAGCGGCGGCTTCGCTGGGCAAACGGCTCAAACCGTTTTATTAGCTGATGGACGGCTCCTTCACGCCAGAATGAGAGCCAACGGAACCTACGCTCCAACCAAGGTCTACCGCCTCTCTCCTCAGCAGCTACAGCCCTTTCAGAAGATGCTAGAGCAAGCTCATTTGGAGCAATTTGATCGGCTCAGCTATCCTGCAAAGCCAGGTTCTGCTGATTTCTTTACCGTCACGCTTACGAGTCCAGCGGCAACGGTTCAATACTCTGACTCAGTTCAAAATCAACTTCCCAGTCCTCTCCAAACTGTCATCCAGAGCTGGCAAAACCTGGCTCAATCAAACTAGTTTTCAGCTTGCGCCTCTGCCCCAGCCGTTCGTTCAACCCCTAGAAAGGGAACACTTTACCCAGAGTTTATGAGCTCTAAGGAGTGAGGAATGGCATGAGACGGGAATCAAAGCCCAAGCTTAAACTCATGATCGTAGATGACGAGCCAGATAACCTTGATCTGCTCTATCGCACGTTCCGGCGGGACTATGACGTGGTTAGAGCAACGAGCGCGATCGAGGCTCTCAAACTGCTGGATGATCATGGCGAGATGGCAATTATTATTTCTGATCAACGGATGCCCGAAATGCTCGGCACTGAGTTTCTCAGCAGAACCGTCGATCGCTTCCCAGACACAATTCGGATTGTTCTCACGGGATACACCGATCTTGAAGATTTGGTGGATGCCATCAATGCAGGTAAAGTTTTCAAATACATCACAAAGCCTTGGAAGCCTCAGCAACTTCAAGTCGTGATCGAGCAGGCAACCGAAACTTACCGTGTTATCAAACAACGCACCGAAGATTTAAAGCGCGCCCTGCGGCGGGAATCACTCTTTAATGCCATCACTTCCGCCATTCGCAGTTCTCTAAACTATCAGAGTATGCTGCAAACAATCGTGGAGACCTTGGGGCAGGCGTTTGAAGCGACCTGTAGCATGCTCCACCCGGTAGAAGGAGATGTGCTACTCTCTCAATCGGCCATTTTTTGCTCCACGAGTTGCCGAGACGAAGATTGCGATGCAGATCGCAAGTCTGCTCTGATTCAATCGGTTCTCAAGCAACACCAGACGGGAATGGAGCCATCTAGTCAAGGTGAGCAAGCGCCTCATCTTGCTGTTCCGCTCACGTATCAACAAGGGTTACTAGCGATTCTCTCGTTGCATCGAGGAGTTGATACTCCTTTGTGGTCGAAAGAAGATATTCATCTCATTGAAGAAGTAGCAGAACAAGCCGCGCTCGCTATTTCGCAAGCACAACTCTATCAGCGTACCCAACAGCAAGCAGAGCAGATTCGCGTAGAGTTAGGAGTCGCCCGCCAGATTCAAAGCAATCTCCTACGTCAGACATTGCCCGATGTGGAGGAGTTTAAAGTTCAAGCGTGCTGTCATCCGGCAAGCGAAGTGGGCGGCGATTTTTTTGAGGTATATCAGCATCCCCATGGCGATGTTTGGTTAGCGGTTGGGGATGTGTCTGGAAAAGGGGTTCCAGCCGCCTTGTTTATGGCAAGCGCCATTTCGGTCTTACGACGAGAATTAGCTCAAGAAGCGCCGCCAGAACCAGATGAAGTGATGCGAAATCTCAACAGCATTTTAGTAAATGACCTAGTTAGTGCAAATTGCTTTATCACCTTAGTTCTTGCCCGCTATAGCCCAGATACAAAACAACTGGTATACGCCAATGCTGGACATATTTATCCGCTAGTCTGGTCAAACCGAACCGAACCTGCTGAGCCGAATTACCTGAAAGTTCGCGGAGTACCGCTCGGTATTCTACCAACTTGGAGGGCGACCGCAGGTCATCTGGCGCTTCAACCTGGCGAAGTGTTGCTACTGACAAGCGATGGTATTACAGAAGCAACTGTTTATAGTGAGTCTCCTTCAGGAGGATGTGGAACGGGTTCGATGCTGAGAGAAACTGGACTATGGCAATTATTACAGCAAACAAGGGAATGCTTAGATTTAAAGCAACTTCTCAGTCGCATTCAAGCCCAAACTGCTATTCAGGAAGATGACCAGACGATTCTTTCTCTGGAGGTTCTGTAATTTATGAGAACTGAGCTTCAGATCCCGAGTGATATAAAATTCCTTAACGTGGCTGAGACTTGGCTCCTTGGTACGCTGGAAGTTGAAATTGGCGATCAAGTCGATTGGTCACGTCAATCGACTCGATTGCGCCTTGCCTTAGTCGAGGCATACTCAAATGTTGTGCGTCACGCTCACCGCGATCAGCCGACGCTTCCCGTGATTCTGCGGTTGGAATTGAGAAACCGAGAGTTTGCCTTAGAAATTTGGGATCATGGCGCGGGCTACGACCTATCTACCTATCTTGCTCCTTCTCCGCAAGAGATGCAGGAACATGGCTATGGATGGCTCATTCTCAATCGACTGATGGATCGCGTGGAATATCGTCTCCAGGTCAACGGTCGAAATTGTTTGAAGCTTGAAGCTAGTTTTTCAGATTAGGGCAATCCCGTGTGCCAGCATTAGCGACCTAAGTCAAGCAAGGCATTAATGGTTTCGGCACAGCGACTAGTAACGGCTTCCAGTTCAGCGCGATCGCTCGATTGCGGCGGCAAAATGATCTCTCCAATCCGAATGGTCACAGGCACAGGACGCGGAATGGTAGAGCCTTTTTTAAAGACTTGATCGGTTCCCCACAAGCTAACGGGTAAGAGTGGAGAATTTGTTTTGGCAGCAATCCATGCCGCCCCGAGTTTTGGATCAGTAATGCGCCCGTCAAGGGTGCGAGTGCCATCAAGAAATACGCCCGTTGCCCAGCCCGATTTAATTGATGCGATCGCGGCTTTCATCGCAGCGCGGTCAGCGCTCCCTCGCTTCACAGGATACGCTCCATACGCCTGAATGGCTTGCTTCAGAACTGGAATCTGAAATAGCTCTTCTTTTGCCATGTAGGCTACAGGACGCCCTACCGCGCACGATAGTAACGGAGGGTCAAAATCGCTGGCATGATTGCTGACAACGAGTAATCGTCCGCAGCGAGGTACATGGTCTGCGCCATGAATGTGCCCCCGGAAATAGCCGTGGAGGACGGGAGCGACAACAGACCATTTAAACAGGTGATAGAGAGCTAGACTGATGAACGGTTCGCGCTGAGGTTCAAGATTTGAAGACTGGGGGGATGGTTCTATAGAATTGGGGGTCATAGGTATTGGGTAGGGGGAGTGTGACTCCTAGCGTCCCCACTAAGCAGGTAAGTCTGCAACACTACTAATATTTTCTAAACCTAACTCAGGGCAGCTACGCTTGATAATGCCTGTTAAAACTTTACCAGGTCCGACCTCAATCACACGACTGACGCCTTGCTGAGGAAACTCTAGTGAGATCTCGCGCCACCGGACAGAACCCGTCATCTGACGACTGAGCCGATCTTTGAGCGCCACCGCGTCAGTGCTGGGAGTTGGGTCAACATTCGATAATACTGGAACTTGAGCCGTTTGAAATTCAACCTGATCGAGAACGGTGTTGAACTGAGCAGCGGCATCTGCCATCAGCGGAGAGTGGAAGGCCCCACTCACATTGAGACGGGCTGCGCGTTTCGCCTTGACTTGACCTAAAACCAATTCAACCGCGTCGGGCGTTCCAGAAATAACGACCTGTCCAGAATTATTGTCATTGGCAAGAACGGCGTCGGGCGTTTGAGCAAGAATAGCGTCGAGTTGAGCGCGATCGCAGCCTAATAATGCTGCCATCATGCCATCTGAGGCAGTGTCCATCAATTCGGCTCGGCGTTGAATCAGGCGCAGTCCAGATTCAAAATCAAAGACGCCTGCGGTGTAGAGAGCGGCGTATTCTCCTAAACTGTGACCTGCTACATAATCAGGGCGATGTCCTTGAGCATTGAGCAGGTCTGCTAGAACCGTTTCAACGACGTACATACAAGGCTGCGTGTAGCGCGTTTGAGAAACCTTGTCGTCTTCGTTCTGACAGGTTTCAATAACAGACCAGCCTAAAATTTGCTCAGCCTGCTCAAATCGCGCCTTTGCGGATGGCAGATCCAGTAAATCGATGCCCATGCCAATTGCCTGAGATCCTTGCCCAGGGAATACCCATGCAGTTTTCGTCATTAGTGGTTCTACAGTGTGATGGATAGAAAAGTGATGGATAGGGATCTGTCAGAGTGCATCTGTCGAGGAACTAATCGAACCGTCCCCATTGAAAGAGCGTCGCTCCCCACGTCAAGCCTGCGCCGAACCCAGACGCCGCGATCGTATCTCCGGGTTTGACCTGTCCGTGGCGCACGGCTTGATCTAACGCTAGGGGAATCGACGCCGCCGACGTATTGCCGTATTGTGCCAGATTGCTAATGACTTTATGGGAAGGGATATGAAGTCGGGTGGCAACGGCATCTAAAATTCGCTGGTTGGCTTGGTGCAGCAGGAGCCAATCGACCTGTTCAACGGTTAGATTTGCCCGAAATAGAGCCTTTTCGATCACCTCGGGAACTCGCTTGACGGCAAAGCGATAGACATCTTGCCCGTTCATCGTGATTGGATTGAATGTACCCTGTGCGATTGCTACATCTTCCAATAAAGGTTTTGGTTGGCTCTCATACGACAAATTGAGACACTTATTAAGCATGCCATCGCTGCGAAGCTCAAACGCGAGCAAGCGATCGACCTCGGTTGCCTGCATTACAACTGCACCTGCACCATCGCCAAATAGAACGCATGTGCGTCGATCTGTCCAATCAACCCAGCGGGAGAGAATGTCTGCCCCAATCAACAACACATTTTGGTAAACACCAGTGCGGATGTACTGTGCGGCAGTCACCATGCCAAAGACAAAACCAGAACAGGCAGCCGTGAGGTCAAACGCTACGGCTCTAGACGCTCCGATTTCTGCCTGAACTCGACAGGCAGTGCCAAACAAATCGTCCGGAGTGGACGTTGCCAGGAGAATCAGATCGACATCCATTGCGGTAATGCCTGCCATTGCGATCGCGCTCTTTGCCGCCTCTGCCGCAAGCTCAGCTAGGGAGCCATCAGGCGGCGCTAACCGTCGGTGACGAATGCCCGTCCGCGAGGCAATCCAGTCATCCGATGTCTCCACGATTTGACTGAGTTGAGTATTGTCAACAGACACAGCGGGAGTTGCCGATCCGCAGCCTGTAATTGCTAGTCCTAACCCTGAGTGTTCCAAGGTTCTTTACTCCATCTTTGCAGGGCAATAGTTCAGACGCCGTGCGTCTTCGTGGGAAATCAGTGGCTCAGCTACTCACGGCGGTTTTTTCATAGCTAGACCGAATGCGATCTAACACCCGATTGTCGATCGCATCTTTTGCCAATCGAGCGGCGTTAAAAATCGTCGGCGCTTGAGAACTGCCGTGGCTAATAATGCAAACTCCCGCTACACCAAGCAAGAGTCCACCGCCATGCTCAGCGTGATCCATCCGTTGTTTAATCCGCTTGAGATTGGGACGCAAGAGCGAAACGCCTGCTTTACCGTGCAAGCCTCTTGGAAGTTCTTCCCGAAGAATTTGCAGTGCCACTTCTCCAACGGCTTCTGCAAATTTGAGCAGAACGTTTCCAGCAAAGCCGTCGCAGACAATCACATCAAAATGCCCTGACAGCACATCTCGCCCTTCCGCATTGCCAATAAAGGGAATGGCCGGATTCTCTTGCAGCAGTTGGTGGGTCTGAATCGCTAATTCGTTCCCTTTATTCGGTTCTTCACCAATGTTGAGCAAGCCAACTTTTGGATCGGGATTCCCCAAAACATACTGAGAATAAATGGTTCCCATGAGCGCGAATTGCTCTAGAAACTTGGGACGACAATCGACATTTGCTCCAACATCTAAAATTAGAACTGGCTTTCCGGCAATCAGCGTCGGCAACACCGCCCCGATCGCTGGACGATCGATTCCGGGTAGACGACCGAGACGCAGCAGCGCAGCCGCCATGGCCGCACCCGAATGTCCCGCCGATACCACCGCATCGGCTCGACCCTTTTTCACCAGATCCATGGCCACATTAATGGATGCTTTAGGCTTGCGACGCAAGGCCGTGAGCGGCTCTTCTTCCATTTCGATCGTTCCTTCAGCAGGAACAATTTCAATCAGAGAAGTTTGCGCGTGTTGCTTGAGAGCGGCTTCTACTTGTTGGGCCTCGCCAACTAGTAAAACCTCTGCCTCCAATTCTTCTTGTGCCCGGAGCGCTCCAGCCACGATTTCAGCAGGAGCGTTGTCGCCTCCCATGGCATCAATTGCAATTCGTACCCGCGTTGATCCCATTAGCTAAGTTTGTAAAAACCTTACAAATTCTATCAGACAGCCTTCCCTTCATAGCTCCTTCAATCGGGTAGAAGGGAAAGTTACTTTATTGTCGCTCACTAGAGGACAAATAAGGAAGGGACTGTAGAAGTTAGGACGTAGGAACGACATCGCAAGCTCCGAAAAATACGACTAAATTCTCCTAAACTGCACTTAGCCCTTTATCCGTTTCTCGCGGCTTGTTTACATCACAATCCGTTTCCTGATCATGCATGCTCCCTGGAAAAAGCGCCTTTTACTTCTTGATCTCCCCTGGCAAGTCGGCGTGATAATGACGATTGCGGCTCTCATTCTCTTTGTTTGCAGCAGCTTCCGCCATGAGCTATTTCAATCTACAGCGTTGGATTTGGGCTATTTTGACCAGGCAATTTACCTCATTAGCCAAGGTTTGCCCCCCGTTGTGTCTTTTTGGGGATACCACGTCATGGGGGGACACGCGGATTGGATCATTTACGGGATTGCGGGGTTCTATAAGCTGTATCCCAGTGTCTACTGGCTATTTGCAATTCAGGCGCTTTCATTAGCAGGAGGAGCGTTACCGAGTTGGCATTTGGCGCGACAAGCCGGATTAGAGGTATCGCAGGCAACCGCGATCGCGTTGGTTTACCTGCTCTATCCACTGGTTTTCAATCTCAATTTGTTTGATTTTCACCCTGAAGTGATCGCGCTACCGCTTCTGCTGGGGGCAGTTTGGGCAGCAAAAGGCAACCGGACGGGCTGGTTTACGCTCTGTGTTGTGATAATTCTAGGTTGCCGGGATGCGCTTTCAATTACAGTGGCAGCGATGGGGCTATGGTTAATTATCTTTGAGCAAAAAAGAATTTGTGGTGCGATCGCGCTGAGTCTGGGAACGGCGTGGTTTTTGATTGCCACTCAGGTTGTCATTCCTTATTTTCGGCCTTTGGGAGTTGAGTCAGTGACGCGATACGCCTATTTAGGCAACTCTTTATCTGACGTGATCGCGAATCTTTTTCTAAAGCCAGGACTGATTCTAGGCAAGGTTTTTTCGCTTGATACAGCTATTTACTTGGCACTGATCGGTATTCCGTTTCTGTGGGGTATTTCTAGCCGTCATCTTCTACCACTCTTGCCTGCGCTACCAACCTTCCTCATCAATGTTTTGTCGGACTCGCCCGCTCAACGAGATTTGCTGCATCAATATTCGCTTCCTGCTGTGCCGTTTCTTTTACTAGCGGCGATCGCAAGTCTTGCGGCTGGATCTGCCTGGTTTAGAAAACCGCGTTGGATTGTCCTTTGGGCATTGGTTAGCTTTTTAGCCTTGGCAAAGTACACGTTTTTTGGTTCGCTTTATTTAACACGATTAAGTAGCCTGTCAGCAACGCAAGAAGCGATTAGCACGATCCACCAAATCGAAGAACGTCGTGCTAAAGAATCTGTTTTGACAACAAGCTACATTGCGCCTCATCTAACCCACCGAGTAGCGCTAGAGTACACCAAACTTGTTGCGCCGCCTAATCGCTTAGATCCATTTCGGTATGTGCTTTTGAACCTTCAAGATCCAGGTTGGGCGAGTAGCCCAGAATTAGCGCAGGCTCTTCTCCAAAAAGCTCAGAATGACCCGATGTTTCGACTAGAGTATCAGCGCGATCGCGTCTACTTATTCATCAACCAATCCTAAGTATAAATAATTCATGGAAGTAGATAGAAAATTAGCTTTATATATTTTTGAAGCGACGAATCTTCTAGCTTAATTGCCTCTTCGCTTTGTATTAATACTTGAGTAATATTACTGGAATCCTTATTTAGAAGAAGTGTCTGTGGTAGCAAATTTCATCAGGAATTCAGAAAGAGAATTGATTTCAGTCCTCATGTAAAGCTTCTGAGAAGAAGGCAGTGCAGCCTATTGTCACTTGTACAGAGAATGGTGTTTATTCTACTTAACACAAGTAAGCTCACACAAAAGGGTGAGAACGGCTCCAGTTCAACCTATCTGCTTTCATCCAAACGGGATTTTTCAAGTTTCGCTACTACCTATTAACCTGGCAGCATTTGATTTACCATCCGAATCGCTCTCACCCTGGCTATCTCCCGCAGGAGAGGGAACAACAGTCCACTCCTTTCTCCTAGGGGAGAAGGGTTGAGGATGAGGGTAGTAGTAATATCAATGCTAATGATTGCCGAGTGAATAGCTGAAGCTTGTCAGCTTGATGGTGACAGATATTTAAAGTTTGGTTGTTCGGCTTGTTGGCACAGTACGGTTACTTCTCAAATAGGCATTATGTTAAATCCGTCACCGTCTAGTCAGGAAGAGGATTGTTATGACAATTCAGAGCCGCGATCGTTCGGAGCTTCGTGCAGCGAATCGCACCGCTTTCTCAACAAGCATTCTGCCACTTCTCGATCGCTTCCTGCGGATCTTGACTATAGCGTGGAGCAGTTGTCTACCTTAGTTGAGCCATTTTTAGAACCACCCAGTCAGTGTACGACCCCCTATTTCATCCAAGCGGCAACGACAGGAAAAACGACATTTTTGACAACAAATCTAGCAGAAACTAGAGAGGCTAAGGTGACTGCGGTTTCACCTGTGCTGCGTTCTGCCCTAACGGCTTCTACCTGGCTGATTGGCCGCAGTCATAATTGTGCAATTACTGTTTTAGACCGATCTATTTCACGCTGTCACGCGGTGATCGGGCATCATCCTGTGCAGGGCTTTTATGTAATGGATGTGGGTAGCACCAACGGGACATTTCTCAATCGACAGCGTTTGCCAATCTTAGAACGCCGCGTGTTGCAAGATGGCGATCTAATTGCGTTTAGCCATCTGCAGATCGAGTTTTTTATGGTCAGTACTAAAAAAGAATCTGATCAGAGCGATCGCACAATTTTTATTCAATCCTGATAACAGGCATACCAAGCGATCAGTCTGTCAGAATGCAGTCATCTTAGAAGTGCAACTTAGCCAACTGCTTGTGCCGCTACCTCTTGGAACCGAATTTCATCCTGACGCGGATCGACGCGGCTGACCTTCAGCAGAATTTGATCGCCCGGCGCGATCGTCCGGTTGAGCAGAACGGGCAACTCCAGCGCCAAATCTTCTAACAAAACGAGGGCTAAGCCTTCGTGTTCTCGTAGCCAGCGCAACATCAACGCTTGCCAAACTTGATCCGCATGACGGCGCAAGAATTCTAGTCCCCAGTATCGGTTCGTTTGACGCTCAACTAAGACCGCTTCATACGCAGTACTGCCGATCGTTAGCATCAGTTCTTTCACGGTCTCCTCTGAAAAGGGAGGAACGTCGCCCCGCAAATGCGCCTTGATCTGAAAGTGAGCCAACAGATCGCTATACCGACGAATGGGAGAAGTGACTTGGGCATAAGTGTCTAGACCCAAACTAGCGTGGCGAGCTGCCGTCACCGTCACTTCACTGCGCGGCATGCAGCGACGAATTGCACAAGCGCGGACTGGGCCTGCCGGAAGCAAGAGAAGCTCTTCTTCGGAGGGAAGATCGGGCTGTGGCTGAGAGCGGAACGGAAGCGGCAGGCTGTGGGTCTGAGCGTAACGAGCGGCGACTTCCCCTGCCAAGATCATCATTTCTGCCACTAGCTGCCGAGAAATGGAATCCTCCAACACCTCGATCGTCACCTCTTCGTCCTGCACCTTGATTGAGGATTCGGGCATGTGAATTGTAATCGAGCCTTGGGATTGCCTCCATGCCTGCCGTCGCTTTGCCCACCTAGCGATCGCTTCTAATTCCGATTCTGCCTGCACACCCCACTGCACCATTTCATCGACATCTTCATAGGTGAGGCGATAGGTCGATTTGATTAAACTGGCGTGGATGCTGTAGTCCTCAACCGCCCCTGACTCATCCAAAATTACACTAAAGCTCAAGGCGCAGGATGTTTTTCCTGGATTGAGGCTCATCGGCCCTGTTGCTAGTTCAGACGGAAACATGGGAATCATGCCCGTCGGCAAATAAATTGTCGTGCTGCGGCGACGAGCTTCTAAATCAAGCTCGTCGCCTGGCGTCAGCCATCGGGTTGGGTCAGCAATGTGAATCCACAGTCGCTCTCGACCATCTGGCAAAATTTCTAGGCTTAACCCGTCATCAATCTCGCGGGTACTTTCATCATCAATTGTGTAGACCTTTAACTGCGTTAGATCGAGGCGATCGCGGTCTAAATCATCGGGCGGAAACTCCAAACGCTGATGCGACACTTGCAGAACCTGGGTAGAAAACGCTGTAGGAACTTGGCTGCGCCGCAACGCAAGATTTTCGTGAGGACTCCACATCCCAAGTTCAACGAGAAGCGCCAGCGCACCTTGAGGGGTTTCATGACGCTTGAGAGCTGCCAAAGTTTCCAGCGCGGGAGTGCGATTGGTCGCTTCCTCGCCAAAGGTCGCAAATCGCTCCAGCGAATCGAGGCGCGGACGATCACTCGGTTGCCACTCGACCGTTTCGCTTGTTGTGGCATGCTGCACTCGCTCTAAGAAGCTTTGCCATTCTCGCTGGCGTTGCGCCTCTGCTTCCCCTTGGTGTTTCAGTTCGGCGACTTGAGCAGCAGGACGAGGTTCGTAGCGATCGCCCTTCTGTTTAAAGTAAATTTTATCGTCGCTGAGAAGATGATGGGCAGCATAGCAGAGTGCAGCGCTCTGTTCGGAAAAGAGCAGCAAGGCCATCTCGCTAGGGTTAACGCTGTCCCCCATTTCATTCAGGATCTCCCACGCGACTTCCAAACTTGACGGATCGAGGTAGGGCTGAATCGTCTGGAGAAAGTGAGGAATATCGGAAGGCTTATAGGTTTGGTTTGAAATCTCGTATTCGATCTGACGAGGATGAAGGGTGTGATGTTGACCGCGTTCATCAATCACAATCCAGTGCTTTTTGCCTTCCGGACGCTCAGCGATCGCAAGGCGGCGGTCTCCGTTGGCGCGAAATTCGACTAAAGTTCCCTTCTCCATGGAGGTCGTTGAGGTGTTATGTGTTAAATGCTACTAGTCAACAAAGTGAAGTGCCTTTGGTTTTAAAGAACCAAATTCACATCCTAACACCTTAACAACACTCCACGGACTTAACCTTCTTGGTTAATAAAAGGCAACAGCGCAACAATTCTGGCTCGTTTGATGGCGACGGTTAAATCTCGCTGCTGCTTAGCGGTTAGGCCAGTGATGCGACGAGGCAAGATTTTACCGCGTTCTGTGATGAATTTACGCAGAAGATCAACGTCTTTGTAGTCGATCGGATCACCTGGTTTGATGGGAGAGACGCGACGGCGGAAGTAACTCATGGTTCGACAATACGATAAGAGGTCAATGGGCGGTAGTCAGCAGGATAATCTTGCAAACTACGGGCAAAAACGAATCGCTTTTGCTGACAACAAGCAGGCTATTAGATACTGCTAGCTATTTGATTTTTCAGGCTATTTAATTTCCTTGTGGTCGGTGTGTTTGTTGCAGTGCGGGCAGAATTTTTTCAATTCTAAACGCGCTGTGGTATTCCGACGGTTCTTCATGGTGGTATAGCGAGAAACACCCGGAGAACGCTTAGCTGGATTGGTTCTACACTCAGTGCATTCCAGCGTAATCACAATTCTTACGCCTTTGTTTTTAGCCATAATTTCAGCAGCTTTGAGAAGATGATGTCAAGACACGAATATCCATTATTCCACAGGACAGTTGAGTTGAGCAAACATTTGACTAAAAGCGAAGATTAGCGCTCAACGACTTTCTCTTTAAAGCATTGCCAAGATTCAAAATCAGTAGCGTTCACCTTGGCTCAGGAATTCTAGAATTGCACGATCGCAGAGCGCGATTACCAAAGGGAATTCGCTGCACAAACCGTAAGTGATGCTAAAGATGAACGAGAGAAGCGATCGCTAAATGCGATCGCTTCTCTCGTTCATCTTCATTAATTAAGCTTCATTGATTAAGCCAGTGAGTGTTTCACTCAGACAGGCCGTTTAGGTCATTGGCGATCGCTTCTCTAAATCAAATTTGTATCCGTCCGGCAGAATATGCAGCGTGGCTCCGCACATCGCTAATGGCTCGTCTTTTAATAATTCATCAACATTGTTGTGAGTGATGTTGGCAATATCAACAATGGTCACGGCTCCTTCACCAATGACTTCTAGCTCCTTGCCGTTGACCGCGATCGCAGTATTTTCGTCGATACCAAATCCTAGATTGACGGGTTGTTGCGCTACCGCAGATAGCAAACGCCCTAATCTACCGCGTTGAGCAAAATGCTGATCAATGATCACACCGGGCAAAAATCCCATGCCCCGATCCATGTTGACAACTTCCATCCGGGGGTTAGTTTCCGACTCACCTTCGACGATCATCATATCGGGCATCATTGCAGCTCCAGCACTCGTGCCCGCAATCACAATGCCTTCTGAGAATCGTTTGTGCAAGGTTGTGTCAAGTTGTGTATCCTTCATGCACTCCGTAATGCGAGCTTGGTTACCTCCTGTGAAAAAGACGCCTGTAGCTTGGGTAATAGTCTCTAAGGCTCTAGCATCATCTGCATCTTCGCGCCTTGCTGTGTCAACAACCTGCACGTCTTCAACACCCAACCGCTCGAAAATGCGCATGTATTGCTCACCCACTTCACCAGGCAGGCCAGTCGCTACTGTCATTACAGCAATTCGAGCCTGAAGTCCTCCTGCTCGTCGCACAAACTCCCGAAGGATTTTACAGTCTCCTTCTTTGTCCTCCGCTCCTCCAATGATAACTAGCTGCCCGTAGGTTTCAGGCAATGCTACATTCTCGGTTGCTTCTACGATGGGTTCTGAATTCGCTACCATGTTGTTTCCTACGCCGTGCCCTATGTGTCGTCCAGTCTGTCTCTCAATAAATCACAGAGACGAAATGGTTAATAACACCCGTTTGGTAGAGATTAAGACATAAATTTGTAGGTCTTTATGCTAGTGGTCTTTATGCTAATTAAGTTGAGCTTAATCAGCTACCAAAAAAGCGGGACTTAAGTTACGAACTTGACCCGCTTTACTCATTAATTTTACGATTCTCTGTTAATTTTTTTATGGTTAGAACTGGCTCACTCAGCTCCTAACTTTGCCAATCTTGAAGCATCCAGTGTGATTGCATAAGTCATATCTTACTGATGCTCACAAGAAAATACTCAATCCTAACTACACCCTGTTATATGTAAGTTGCAATCTGTGCAAACGCTGATGTTTCACTTAATAGCAAATTTCTGATTGAGTACCAGTGCTAGTTGCGTAGATGAAGTAACGTAGCCGCTAAGGGCACTCAATCAGATTAGATAGGAACGACCGAGCTTGCTCTAACGATAAGTGCCTTGGCTTACCCTGGTAAACGATCTGATACTCGTTTGAGTATTCTCCGTCTCCATATCCAGAGATTAGGTGATGGTGAAATGCATACTCAGCGAGATGCTGCACTTCACCTCTAAGAGTGGCGTCTGTTGCAGTACTCATAATTTTGCTTCCTCTTTGAACTTTTGAATGCTCTCTAGGTGCTATAAAGATTACTCAATTAATGCATTAATTTCACCCATCCGTAGGACTAACCCGATCGAGAGAATACTTAGCGCGATCGCTCCTTAAAAAACAACTTAACCATGCAATTTTTCAAGATTTCATAACGTAGGCTGGCTCAATCAAAGCCTTATGGTAGACGCAAAGAGTGGGCTTCAGAACTAATGTCAAACCGTAGTTGCGATCGCATTCATGACCAATGGTTTTACATACAGATCCTCATCCAACTCGCGTAAACGCCAGGAAAACTGATGCGTTTGACCTGTTTAATCTCAATTACTACATTGGTCCAAATCCGTACCTCAATACGGCTGCCTTTGCCTTCCGGTTCACGCTGACAGGAAATACCGAACCCCTGCCGCTTGATCAGTATGTTGCAAAAGTTAGCGATCGCTATCCTCATCTCGCGGATGAATCTTACGAATCTCACGCTCACTTATTTGTTCGTGTCCTCGCCGAAGTCAACCGACTCGACATGGATTTGCATCTCGATCGCTGGAGCATTGCCCCGGCTCATGAGTCGTTTCAGATTGCGGTTCAAGCCTTACATCGCCGTACTAGTCGAGCCATCATTTACTGCGTATGGGACTGGTTTGAAGCCATTACGCAAAATAAACGATTTTGGATTGAAGACCAAATTGAAGAACTGCAAGCTTCATTTCGTCAGTCTGTCTATGGCGGACCTACAGTGTATGCTTTGCTTAAAACGGCAGAAGAACACGGGATTCCGACCTTCTATCTGTGGGATGAAGGGCTGATGCAGTATGGCTACGGCAGAAAGCAAGTGCGGGGAGTTGCCACCACATTTGATGGAGATAGCCATTTAGATTCTGACTTTACGACCCGCAAAGACGATTGCAAAGCGTTTTTAAGTACTCTCGGATTCCCGGTTCCTCAAGGCAGGATTGTTGTTGACCTCGATGAAGCTCTGGTGGCCGCCGAGCGCACAGGTTATCCGGTTGCTGTTAAACCTGTCGTTGGTCACAAAGGCATCGGCGTTACGGCAAATGTGCAAGATGAGGATGAGCTAGAATTTGCCTTCAATCGTGCGGTTGAAGCAGTTCCACCCGACCAATCGATTCGCGTGATTGTAGAGCGCAGTATCACGGGTAAAGATTTTCGATTGCTGTGTGTGAATGGTCGGTTTGTGGCGGCAACAGAGCGCCATCCGGCGACCATTACAGGCGATGGAGACTCGACGATTCAAGAATTGATCGAGCGCGAGAATCGCAAGCCCGATCGCAGCGATACGCCAACATCGCCCCTCGGAAAAATTAAGCTCGATGAGTCAATGGAACTCCATCTCAAAGAGCAACATTTAATGCTCGACAGTGTGTTAGAGGCAGGTCGAACCGTTCCTTTACGTAAAGTGGCAAACCTGTCAGCAGGCGGGATGAGCATTGATGCAACGCATTCCATTCATCCTGACAACATTGTGTTGGCGCAAGATGTCGCTCAGCATTTCCGGTTAACGTGTTTAGGTGTGGATGTGATCGCTCATGATTTAGCCCACTCTTGGAAATCTGGCGAGTTTGGCATTATCGAAATTAACGCGGCTCCTGGCATTTTCATGCACTTGAAACCTGCGATCGGGGAACGGGTTGATGTCACATCTGCAATTTTGAAAACGTTTTTCGCTTCTGGAGCCGATGCCCGCATTCCAACCATCACGTTCAATCGCGTTGCAGTTCAAGAACTTCAGGAATTGATCGATCACATCCTGTTGATTCATCCAGACTGGACAATTGGCGCGGTCTGCCGAGATGCTGTTTTCATTAATCGTTCTGAGAAAAACCAGCACGCAGACTACAACACGAACGTTCAGAACCTATTGCGGAATCCTAAACTCGATCTCCTGATCACCGAGTACCGAGAAAACGTTCTCGACACTGCTGGAATGTTCTACTACGGCAGCGATGTTGTGATCTTGGATCATCCAACCGATATTGAGATGATGCTAACCCGAGATGTGTTTGAAGATTCGACGATTGTGATCAAGCAAGAAGATCAGATCTCCATTCGTCGTGAGGGACTGTTTGAGCAATATCAGCTAGGGTTCCACGAACCGTTTAGCCGAGTGTATCTCAAGGAGGTCGCTACCATTCTCTAGTAATACTCTTTGCCAGACTCAATAAGCTCCAGTCTCCGTAGGATTTAGCCATCCTGATGAGCAACTTGATCCAGCGACGTGCCTCCCTTTGTTAGTGTCAATTCCTTTGGAACTTCAAACTGCAGCGTCCGAATCGGAAACGGGATGTTGATGTTAGCGCGATCGCACGTCGCTTTCAGTGCCATGATGACTCGACTTTTCGTTTGCCTGACGTGCATAATCTGAGGTAACGTCCAGTACCGTGCTATTAGATTGATCGAGCTATCGCCAAAGCTCACGACATCGACTTCAGGAGTTGGTTTTGGCAGAACGCCTTCTACTTCTAACAAGGCTTGGTAGAGCGTCTGGACTGCCTCAGGTAAATTTGTTTCATAGTGAACGCCAATTTCTAAATCCGTGCGGCGATGGGGAAACGCCGTTAAAACATGAACTGGACTTGTAAACACAAGGGCGTTAGGAATAACTACTAGCTCTCCGTCGTAGGTACGGATTTGCGTGGCTCGAATGGTAATTTCATCAACCGTTCCTTCATAATCATCAACAATAATCTGATCACCGAGTCGAAACGGTTCGTTTAACAGTAATAAAATGCCTGCCAAAAAGTTTTTGAAGATATCCTGGAACGCAAAACTGATTGCAACAGAACTTAGTCCTAACAATCCAATAACATCGCCTAAGCGCATCGTTGGAATTGAAATGACACAAGCCACTAAAATTCCAGCAATCCAAGTAGTAACATAGCTAAGTTGAGTGAACAGCGACTGCAACGATTGACTTCGGAGTGCACGTTTTGTCCCAAGACTCATCATCCGTCTCACAAATTGTGCGAGGTAGCGAGTGAAGAGCAGAACTGCGATCGCCGTCAAATATCCTGGCAGCAAGCGGACTCCATCACCAATTAAGTTAAGCAAACTCGCTTGAATCTGTTGAATTAATGCACTCATAAAACTAGGCATACCTCCAAAGGACTATCTCCCTCACCCTTACATATTCGTATAGCGCTAGTCACCTCACCAAAGATTTATTGAAAAACGAATGTTGCGCTTCTAAAACAGCTTTAAACAGTTTCGTTAGAGCGAATGGCGCTGAAAAAAGTTCCAAACCATCTGTCCCGAATCTGGAAATGCCGACTGTCCGCCTTTCGTCCAAACGTGCCCTGCTCCTTTTAGGGCAACTAACACCACTTCTGACCCAGCGCGACAATTGGCATAACGGGAAATTTCAACGCGATCGTTCTGGCTTGTTTGAGTCGTGGCTGGAGATGTGCATCCATCACGCTGTTGCCAAAAATTGATCACGGCGGGAATAGGCGGGATCGAGAGTTGCCGACCGACTTGTACTTTAGGAGGCGAACCACCATTCCACGGCACAACCGCATCTGCCGTGCCATTAATCATAATCAGAGAAATCGGAGTTTTAGTTTGGCAAGTCGGCGTAAACTGATGGGGAAGAGAGGCCGCAACGGTTGCAAACGCGGCAATTTCTTGAGGACGTTGACACGCGAGTTTTTGCACCAAAATGCCTCCGTTTGAGATGCCCGTGACATAAATTCGGCGAGTGTCGATCGCGCGAATTTGCTTTAAGTGGGCCAAGAGAGCATCGACAAATGCTACATTATCTTCACCTGTAGTGGCTTTGCCAGACACATTCCATTTCTTCTCAATGCCGTCAGGATAAGCAACAATAAAGCCCTGTTGGTCTGCTAACTGATTCAGACCCGTGAGATCTGCGAGGGGTTTGCCTTGCTGACCGGAGCCATGAAAAGCTAACACAAGGGGTATGGGACGGGCAGACTGATAATTTGGCGGCGTATGCAAGTAATAGGTTCGTTGCCGTCCTTGATCTTGCAGAGTCCCAAATTCATCAGGCTTAAAGCTTGGCTGAGCTGCTGTCGCCGCCTGCTCACCTGTTGTTGAGTGATGGAAGCTTGGCTGACATGCCGCCAGATTTGCCACTATTCCGACTGTGGCAAGAAGCTTGATCGACGCTTCTTTAGAATTTTGCCCTTTAACGTTTTGCACAATAGCGCGTTGCCATGAATGCCAATGTGTAGCTTTTGCCATTGCAGAATCTATGAAATAAATTACGGCTTGATGAGTGTTTATTGATGAGGATTTATTGTGCAGAGGCGGTTGACATGATGGTGTACACTGTTAAACTAGTTCGCACTCTAACCAATTTCCGGGATCGAAGGTTTGTTACGCAACATTAAGATCGATTGTAACTATTGTTGCTGTAGTTAGTTCGTGAGACATCTTCCTATAGAGGCACTCTGAAACTAATGGCAGTCGCCAAACCACACCTCGATAAGCACGTAAGAACCTACCTCTTTTGCTATATGTACTTTTCTTAATGTGTGTGGGATCCTCTCAAAAACGCTTACCTAAAAATGCTGAAAATCCCTCTCTTTCAGCGATCGCTGAAGCCGCTCCTCCTTGCTTTGTTCGTCACTGTTTCAGTCACCGCTTGCAAAAAGAGTGACCCTTCTGCTTCAGCCAAGGCTCCTCCTGCGCTTCCTGTTAAGGTTCAAACTGTAGAGTCAGGTCAAGTTGAAGATAGCGCTGAGTTTGTGGGATCGCTTGAAGCTTTAAGCCGAGTTTCGTTGCAGCCGCAGGTTCCGGGGCGAGTAGAAGGTGTTTTTGTGGCGAGTGGTGATCGCGTTCAGCAAGGGAAGCAAATCTTCTCCCTCAGTCTCGATCAAACTCAGGCCGATGTCCTGAAAGCCAACGCTGCTACAAATTCTGCGAGAGCCGCTCTGAATAGTTCTGAAGCGCAACTGCAAGCGATCGAAGCCGACCGAGTGAAAGCAGCCTCTGATGTAGAGCTTAAGCGAGCCGATTTTAACCGAACTCAGCAGCTTGTGGCAGTCGGCGCACAGCCTAGACGTCAACTCGATGTTGCCCGAAATGATCTCAATGCCGCGATCGCAACCCTGCAAGCAGCAACCAAGCAAGTCGGGGCCGCCAGAGCAAATGTCAATCAGTTTGCAGCAGGGGTTAAGGAGTCTGAGGCAGAGACTGCTGCTGCCAGAGTCAGTCTCAATCAAAAGGATGTCACTGCTCCCATTAACGGAGTGGTAGGAGATTTTTCGGTCAAAGTCGGAGATTACGTCAACACGGGGCAAACGGTAACGACGATTATTCAAAACGACGCCCTTGACATGCGAATTTCGGTTCCCTCCAATGACCAATCCAAACTCCGCATCGGGTTGCCTGTCGATTTGATCGATCCCAATACCAACCAGTCTTTGGCCAGGGGAAACATTAATTTTATTTCTCCCCAAATTGAATCTGGCGCTCAGTCAATTTTAGTCAAGGCTCGCTTTCCCAACCCAGAGCGAAAGCTGCGAGACGGACAATATGTGCGGGCGAAGGTGCTGTGGAGCCAAAGTCCGGGCATTTTGATTCCAACGACTGCCGTAACTCGCATCGGCGGACAAAGCTTTGTGTTTGCGGTGGATGAGGATACGTCTCAAGGCGAACCGCGCCAAGTTGCTCATCAACGTCCCGTCAAGCTCGGCGATGTGCAGGGCGACAGTTATCAAGTGACAGAGGGTATCAAAGCAGGCGATCGCATTGCGGTTTCCAACACGCTGAAGTTGCGCGACGGTTCTCCGGTTCAGCCCCAATCTTAGGAATTACCTATGGTCATCCTATCGATCTCGGATGCATTTATCAAACGACCCGTTCTGTCTACGGTTTGTACGCTGCTGATTTTGCTGGCTGGCGCGATCGCGATTCCCCTACTGCCGATCAATAGCTTGCCAGACATTGCGCCTATTCAGATTATTACTTCTGGAACCTATATTGGCGCGGATGCTGAAACCGTTGAAGAAACCGTTACCACGCCCGTCGAGCGTCAGGTGAACGGGGTGGAGAAAATGGCGTATATTTCTTCAACCAGCAGCAATGATGGCGCTAGTTCTGTCTCGACCTACTTTGAGACGGGCACTGATCGCAACATCAACCAGGTCAACGTGCAAAACCGGGCTGCGATCGCGCAACCCACGCTTCCCGATGCGGTGAGACAAACGGGAGTAACAACGCTATCGCGATCAACTAGTATTCTGCAAGTATACGGATTCTTTAGTGAAAACAAAGAGTACGACAGCACCTTTATTAGTAACTATGTTGATCTATATGTGATTGATCCCCTCAAACGCATTCCGGGAGTTGGCGATGTGCGCGTCGTGGGAGAGCGGCAGTATGCAATGCGACTTTGGCTCGACCCGAATGCACTTGCAAGTCGAGGATTGACGACCACCGATGTTGCCAATGCGCTCACCTCTCAGAATGTTCAGGTCGGAGCAGGCGCAGTGGGGCAGGCTCCTGCTCCGGATGACCAAGCGTATACCTTTACGCTGCGGGTCGATAGCCGATTGAAAGACGTAACTGAGTTTGAGAATTTAGTTCTTAAAAGCCAATCAGACGGTGCCTTGGTCAAGCTTAAGGATATTGGTCGGGCTGAGCTTGGCGCGAGGGATTACACGACTTCTGCCCTAATTAGAGGAAAACCTGGCGTGGCGCTCTTGCTCTATCAGCTTCCTGGAAGTAATGCGTTGGAAGTTGCCAAAGCGCTTGAAGAAGCGATGGCTGGACTAGAGAAAAATTTTCCGCCGGGGCTGAAGTATGTTATCAACTACGACACGACTCCGTATATTGAAGTATCGATCGAGGATGTATTTAATACTCTGATTATTGCGATCGTTCTCGTTATTCTGGTCATTTTTGTTTTCTTACAGAATTGGCGGACTACGATTGTTCCGGTCATTGCTATTCCCGTATCCCTGATCGGCGCGTTGGCGTTTGCGTTGGCGTTTAAATTCTCTCTTAATAATCTCACGATGTTTGGACTTGTTCTAGCAACAGGTCTTGTTGTAGACGATGCCATTATCGTAGTTGAGAACATTACAGCAAAGATGGAGCAGGGGTTAAATGCTCGTCAAGCCTCAGTCGAAGCAATGCAGGAATTATCAGGGGCTGTGGTTGCAACGTCATTGGTGCTGATGGCGGTGTTCATCCCTGTCTCGTTTCTGCCCGGATCAACCGGAATTATGTATCGGCAGTTTGCGCTCATTATTGCCTTTGCGATCGCAATTTCTACGTTCAATGCGCTCACTTTTACGCCGAGTATCTCTGCCATTCTTTTGCGTCAGACGGATTCAGAGGGACGAGGTCCGCTGGCTTGGTTCTTCCGTAAATTTAATCGAGGTTTTGGTTGGGTTATCGATCGCTATCGCAGTTTGGTGAATCGATTAATTCGAGTGCGAATGCTAGTCGTAGGAGTGTTCGTTCTGGGTTTAGCGGCTACCGTAATGGTGTACACTTCCGTGCCCTCCGGATTTGTCCCCGATGAAGATCAGGGCTTGTTTCTCGGCATTATTCAAGCTCCCGATGGCGTGCCGCTCAGCTACACCGAAAAAGTAGCGGCAACGGTCTCTGATACGCTGTCACAAATGCCGGAGGTGGAGACCTATGTGCTAATTCCGGGCTTTGGTCTCAATGGCAGTGGGCCTAACCAAGGAGCCTTTTTTGTCCGGCTCAAGCCTTGGGAAGAGCGGCATGGTCAAGAGCACTCAGTCGCGACGATTGTGGGGCGCTTAAACCAAGAGGTTGGTAAAAATCAAGAGGCGATTATCAGTGCCTTTAATCTTCCCGCTGTACCTGGATTCAGCAGCACGGGTGGGTTTGAGCTTCAGTTACTCGATAAGTCAGTCGGTAAACTCAGCATTGATGATTTTGCAGCAACGGCTCAGCAGATTATTGCCAAAGCTAATCAAAATCCTGTGCTGCAACGGGTCTTCACACAATTCACGACGGGTACACCCCAGATTCAGATAGATCTCGATCGCGACAAGCTAGAAGCTCTAAACGTTGACTATGGTCAAGCGGTCAGCACATTAGGTGCGTTTATGGGAGGTCGGTACGTCAATGATTTCACCTTCGCTCAGCGCAACTACCGCGTCTATGTTCAGGCAGATGCAAAATATCGTAGTTCGCCCGATGATGTTCGTCAAATTCAAGTCCGCTCTCGGGACAATAAGCTAGTTCGTCTGAGTGAGATCGCGACTTTAAAACAGATTTCTGGTCCGCAGGTTATCAGTCACTTCAACTTGTTCCGCACGATTAAAATTCAGGGTAGTCCTGCACCGGGTCGGAGTTCTGGAGAAGCGATCGCGGCAATGCAACAAGCGTTTACAGAGGTCACTCAAGGTCAAAGCGATCTCGATTATGCTTGGACGGGACTTGCGCTTGAGCAACTTAAATCGGGTGGTCAAACGCTGCTGATCTTTGGGTTGAGTATTGTTGTTGTTTTCTTAGTGTTAGCGGCTCAGTACGAAAACTATGTTGATCCGTTGATTATTCTATTAACGGTTCCCTTGGCTATTTTAGGAGCCATGTCATTTGTGGCGCTAAGAGGGTTGCAGAATGATGTGTACTGCCAGATTGCCCTAGTGATGCTGATTGGTTTGGCAAGTAAAAATGCCATTCTAATTGTGGAGTTTGCCAATCAATCGCGAGAGGAAGGAATGTCGATTGTGCAAGCCGCGAAGCATGCCTCTGAACAACGATTTCGTCCGATTTTGATGACGGCTTCGGCGTCACTAGTTGGATTTTTCCCTCTCGTCGTCGCATCCGGAGCGGGTTCTGCGAGTCGCTGGTCGTTAGGAACGGCAGTTTTCGGAGGTCTACTCGTAGCAACCATTTTGAGTTTTCTCTTAGTCCCTGTTCTCTATGTGGTGATTAAGAGTCTGTATGAGTCGATTTCTAGCCGTCGACGACGCGATCCCCATGATCCGCCTACGCCACCTACCTCATCTGAACGCGAGTTTGCAACCCATAATAGTGGAGCGGAGTCTCGATTGACTTCGCCCAGTGGTGGGTCGCGATCGACAGAGCGCTCTTCTTTTTCTGATGATTCTGCAACTTCAGAACAGCATCCTAAACCCAACTTTCTAGAAGATGGTTCTGTTTAAGCGCCACGTTCTGGTGCTGAGGTAGGCAGAGCATTTGATAAAGACAGTCTGCTTTTGCATGGGCTTTCTACACCACTGCTTGGCATAGCGGCACTGATGGAAGCGCGCGATCGCGCGCTGTTTTTTGCTGAAAGGGACTGTTCTTAGTGAATTACGAGGTGAAACCTGATGTGCTGTACACAAACGTCCCACCTGTAGTCAGTACGCGCTTTAAAGAGTTAGATCTGATCTGCCTTGTCTAAGTAATTTCCCTAAATTTTTCTGTATAGCCTTGGACGCACGATCCCTGCGGTGCGTTAATTTGTCGTGTCGGAGCAATGCGTCGCAACATTGAACCTAAAGTATATTTTGCTACTTTTTCTCAGTGAGATCGCTGAGAAGGCGATGGACGTTTCATCTCAATGTGTTCATCGCTGAAATTTAGGGCAGTCTAACCCTAGTTCTAACTACTGAGCTATTCGTTTCATTTACTCGTGTCCTCCTTCTAAAGGAGTATCTTCAACCTCCGACTTCTAATGGAGATTAGAAATTTACTTCTTAACATCTGAAGACCGAACGATACGTCTTGGTGCCCTTTAGTTTTAACAGCTTTGCTTCTGACTGTTATTACTTCGATCTACCCGTATGAAATCTCTACATTCACGCTGGCGGTATGTGTTAGCCGCAGTTGCAATTGGCAGTACCTTTCCCATGACTGCTCCCGTTCTAGCTGGTGGCACAGCCGCTGGAGAAGAGATCAGAAATACCGCAACAGGTACATTTACAGATGGAACCACGACTTATAACACGACCTCTAATGAGGTTACGATCGTCGTTTCTGAAATTGCTGGAATTACCGTAACGGCTCAACCTCCGAGCGTGGCGGCTCCAAATGCTGGAGACACGCTCTATGTAGAATTCCTGATTACCAACACAGGAAATGATCCGACGCAGTTTTTTATTCCAGGTGTTGCTACGCTCTCCAACCCCACCAAATTTAGCCAAAACGGAAACATTCAAATCGTTGAATTAAACGGCGCACCATTAGGAACGTTTAAAGATGTTCCCACTGCTGGGGACACGACAGGCAATTTGCTGGGAACCGGAGCCACCGAAGGGTCATTGCCTGCAAATCCAGGAACAGGGACAACAGGAACAATTAAAGTTCGCGTACCGATTAAGGTGTTGGGAACTGCGATCGCAGGAGACACGCTCACCGTATCACTAGGTAAAACGGCTCCTGCCGATGGACAGAACCAAGACCGCACAGGCAGCGTTGAGACGGAAGACGTTTACACCGTAGACAATGAGGTAGAAGTTGGCGGCGAAACAAATGAGACCAATCCTGGAGTGCGGGAAGCAATGGCGACTAGCGCTCCTATTGTGGTCAATGCTCGACAGCAAGCCTTTGCATCTGTCCTTAAAGCAGTGGGCAGCTACGCCAACAACAACACGCCAAGCGTGCTTACAGATGACGTTCTCACTTATCGGCTAGCACTACGAGTCGAGAATCCTACGACTCCTCCAACTGGACTAGTCGCATCCGATCTATACGGTACTCAGCTAGATGTTGACAACATCACTACCAAGCCTTACGTGCTTGTTTCCGATGCGATTCCTGCTGGCTTACAGCTCGGTGCAACCGCTCCCACTCCTGCACCTGGGGGATGGATGCCAGTCTATACCCAAGATCCTGTGACCACAACGGCACTCAAGGCAAAGTGGACAACCACTCGACCCACAGCCGGGGCACCTATCACGCGAGTCGGCTTCATCTATGACACTACTACCACTCCAATTTCTAGAGGAACGGTTGGAGTAGGAAACACCATTTCTGGCTTTGCCTTCGACCTCACTCCAATGGGTTCGTTTACAGGTGGACAAATTGCCAATATTGCTCAGGTCTTTGGTCAGTCTCAACCCGGCGCTGTTGTACCCGGAACACCGACGCAGATTGTATATGACGAGTCGGGTGACCAAACGGCGAACAATGGCTTAGCTGGTAGTAACCCTGATGCAACTACTGGCGGAACTTCTGCTGCCAATGGCGGCATTAGTGATGGGGTTGCTAATCCTGCTGCGGATGGGATGGATCCAGGAACTGGAACCGATCCGGCGATCGCAGGTAACACGAACCAAGGTGTAGATGCGGGTGTGGGTGCTGGAACTAAACCAGCAGGGGGGGAAGACACGATATATACGATCGCGGCAACACCTCTCAACGGTCCATTCGGACAACCCGGTGCAGTTGGACCAACTAGCAATAACGATGATTACACCAACAAATCAATTGTTGTTCCGCCTGGTTTATCGCCAGACACGCCATTAACAGATGCTCAAACGCCAGCAGTTACGTTTGACAACACCGCTCAAAATACTAGTGCAAGCTCGGCAATGATTTCTCTGTTGCCAACGCCTCCAGATGTTACAACGGCAATACCAGACAACACCAAGGTAACCATTACCGATCCGGCAACGGGCAATAATGCTCTCTATAACTACACTTCAGCAGGCGGATTCGCTTTTGTATCAGGTACAGGAGCCACAGCTACCAGTCCGGTGAAGTTGACCATTGCAGGCAATAGCACAGCTAACTACAAGGTCACAATCGATTTGCCTGATGCGCCTCAACTGACAGGTTTCCCAGTTCCAATTACGGCGTTTATCGATACAAATAATGATGGTAGCCCAGCCAACGAGCCGAGTAACATCACCATTGATCGTCTCTACACCAACTATGTCAGCCTGGTGAAAGAAGCGCGAATGCTAGAACCGAATGGAACGCCAGTTGCGGGTGCGGCAGGTACATTTACAACCGATCAGGCGGATCTTAGTGCTGCCGCGGTTCCAGGCAGAATTATCGAGTATCGCATCACCTACAAAAACATCTCGACGAGCGGTGGAACGAACAGCGTTACCTTACCTGCTAATAATCTGGTGATTACTGAGGATGGCAGTGCTGGAACCAACACTTGGTTTACGACCACGTTTGATCAGAAGTACGCCACGAACGGCAGTAATGGTTCCGCAGTCGATCCAGGTGGAGCGATCGCGGTGACAACCAGTGGCACTCCGGTAGACATCCAGACCTATACCGATACCGTATCGTCTGTCGCGCCTGGTTCTGCAGGAGGTGCGTTCATCTTCCAGCGAACGATCAAGTAAAGGAAATGGCTTTGGCAAGGATGAACGGAGCTTGAAGAAGCCGAAATTTGAGTTGTTGCAGTCACAAGGATTAATCATGAAAAAGTATTGGATATTGAGTGTAGGTGCCGCGATCGCACTCTCAGCACTTCCGCTAAATGGCTCCCCTGCAATCGCGCAGATCTTCAACGGTTCAGCAATTGGCTCAACGCGCAACTTCGTAGAAATCGCGCAAAATGTTCTGACACAACCGAAGATCAATCTACATCTGGTGGTAGATCAGCAAGTTGTGAAAAAAGATCAGCAGGGCAAAACCATCGCAACTTGGCAGCCGATGAATGGCAAGGCGCAAGCCAAACCGGGCGATATTTTCCGGTTTACCGTGACGGGTAAAAACGAAGGCAATCGTGAAGCCAAGAAGTTTGCAGTCACGCAGCCTGTGCCTAAAGGAACGGTCTATCAGCTAGATTCAGCGACCATTGCCCAAGGCATTACCGCGACCTACAGCATTGATCAGGGCAAAACCTTTGTGGCGCGTCCCGTTGTTAAAGTGACGCTGCCCAACGGCAAGGTGGAAGAGCGCCCTGCGCCAGCAGAAGCCTATAGTCACGTGCGTTGGACGATGAGCCAAGATCTCAAACCCAACGCTAGTGCGATCGCAGCCTATCAAGTCAAAGTCCGCTAGTTTTTCTCAAGGTTAGGGAGGTGGTTTGGCCTCCCTACACTCTTCTATCCTCACCAGAAGATGTTGGGTGCTACAGCCTCAGAACGCCTATATCAGTTTGACGAGCGATTGTTCTACTGCTTCGTCAGTCCGCAGTCTCCTACCCGATTTGGCTCCCCCATGTTTCACCGCAAACGAAGTCGTCTTCTAACGGCGTTACTTCTCTCCAGTATTCTCTTCCAACCTGTAGCTGTGAAAGCTGCTACAGATATTCTCAACACTGCCTCCTATTCATTCCAAGATGCAGAAAAAAATACTGTTTCAGGGACAACCAATCAACTGAAGCAGGAGTTAGTTGATCCGTTTGGGCGAATTCGAGGCTGTGGGGGAGAAGTTTTGCCAGATTATGCTGGGTTTAGCGCCGGACTGTATGACGCGAGTGCGAACGATATGCCTATGGCATTGGTTTCACTCACTAGAACAGGAGCGGGAACGAGTTTTACAGGTGCGCCGCCTAACCTTCAAAATAGCAATCCTTTCTTTCTTGCAAATGACGAGCCAAAGGGAGCGTATAACTTCTTTCTCAATCGTAGCAACGGACAGATTGAAGTCGGTAAACGCTACATTTTGATCGTCAGTCCGCCTACAACTCTGAATCGCTACAGTCAACGTCAAATTCGGATTGTAATTACAGCAAGAGATGATGTTGCGAATACGGTTTCGTACACAGCAACAGCATTAGATGGTAGAGGCATCAGTCTGGACGGAGATCCAGCGACGTTCTCAACAACGGTAGCGATTAGTAATGCAGCCGGAACAGGACTCACGCTCTCGGCACTAAGTTTGCTCGATCGCCCGATTTGCGTGGGTGCATCTCAGCCCGTTCAAATTACCAAGACCGCCGATCGCGCCGCCGCAGAACCGGGCGATACAGTGATCTATCGCCTCTCGGTGCGGAACTTAAACACCGTTGCTAGCAATCAAATCGAGATTGTTGATCAGTTGCCACTAGGATTTGTCTTTCTGCCTAAAAGCATTCGGGGTGAATTGGCAGGAAATACAGTTGTCATTTCAGCAACTCAGGCTGGTTCAACGGTTACGTTCAGATCCAATGGCAGCATTCCTCCAGAGGGTGTACTAAACGTTGCTTATGCAGTTCAACTTAGTCCTGACTCAGTGCGAGGCTCAGGCGAAAATCTTGCGAGTGTTAGCGTTCGTAGATCTGACACTAACGCTGTTCTTCGAGACGGACCTTCTAAGTATCGTATTCGTATTCGTCCTGGCATTCTATCTGATTGTGGAACGCTGATCGGACGAGTGTTTGACGATAAGAACTTTGACGGTGAACAACAGCCAGGAGAACGAGGAATTCCGAATGCGATCGTGTTCCTAGATGATGGCACGCGCATCACAACCGATGTCAACGGCATTTTCTCCGTTGCAAACGTGATTGCAGGCAGTCGAACGGGTGTTTTAGATCTCAGCAGCGTTCCTGGCTATACCTTTGCCCCTAATCGCTACATCAAAGAACGGAACAGTCAATCCCGCTTAGTGCGCCTCGAACCGAGTGGATTGGCACGAATGAATTTTGCGGTCACGCCCGTAGCATCGCAGGCAGGTAAACCATGAAGACAGTTCAAAAATCGTTTACCGCTTGTCTACTAGGGCTGCTGATAACTGAAGCAATCGGCTTGCTGCTGCTCTCGTCTAGAGGAATGGCGGCGACTCCCGTGGCGTCGCCTACCCTAACGCCTCAACCTGTTGTACAAGCATCTCCCACCGTTCAACCTTCTCCAACGGTTAAGGTAACGCCTTTTCAAGCGCCGTTTCTCACAATCGTGTCTCCAACTGCAAATGCGATCGCAGATGCACCTTCAACCACTGTTGTTCTAAAGTATGCGCTCGAACATCAAGTTGAACTACGGGTAAACGGAACTCTTGTGAATGCTGCGCTGATTGGTCGGACCGAAACCGATCAGCAAAATAAGCAAATCACCCAAACCTGGTATGGTGTAACGCTACAAGATGGCGATAATACCATCACAGCGCAAACTTTAGTCAATGGTAAAGTTGAAGAAACATCTTCAATCAAAGTTCAAGTCCGGGGAGTCGCGAACCAATTATCAATTCGCACACTAGAGACACGAGTTCCGGCAGATGGGCGATCGACGGTGACTGTTGTCGGAGAACTGCTCGACGCCAGTGGCAACCGCTCCAGCCGAGATGCGATCGTCACTCTCAACCCCAGCGCAGGTGAATTTGTCGAACCCGACTTTAGCCCCGAACAACCAGGCTATCAAATCAAAGCGATTGGAGGAGAATTTAGAGCGACACTGCGATCAAATATTCAAGCGCAAACCGTGCGAATTCAAGCCAAAACAGACGCCTTGGATGCGTTTACGCAAGTTCAGTTTGAAACCGATTTGCGTTCCTCAGTGGTTACAGGGTCGATTGATCTACGGTTTGGCAAACGCGGCACCGATTTCTACCGCAGCTTTCGAGATTTTTTGCCGACCGATGGCAACAACAACTATCACTTAGCGGGTCGGGGAGCCGTTTTTGCGACAGGAAAGGTAGGAGACTGGCTCGTGACCGGAGCCTACAACAGCGATCGCGCTCTGAATGAAACCTGCGATGGCACAGCCTATCTATTTCGCGCTCAGCAATTTTGCGATCAGAACTATCCGGTGTATGGCGATAGTTCTAAAGTCGATGTGCTGACTCCTTCAATCGACAGCGTTTTCCTGAAGCTAGAGCGCACGTCTCCTCGCACGAATGGTATTGATTACTTTATGTGGGGTGACTACAATACCGAGGAATTTGCGACGCGATCGCAGCAATTCACCGCGACCTCGCGCCAACTCCACGGATTTAAGTCTAACTACAACATTGCGAACCTCCAACTGAGCGCGTTCTACGGCAACAATGTGCAAGGATTTCAGCGCGATACGATCGCGCCTGATGGAACGAGTGGGTTCTACTTTCTCTCGCGGCGGTTGCTTATTGGGGGGAGCGAGAACGTTTTTCTAGAAACCGAAGAGTTGAATCGTCCGGGCACAGTGCTTGAGCGAAAGCCGCTGAATCGCGGGGTTGATTATGAAATTGACTACGATCGTGGAACGCTGCTATTTAGACAACCGATTCTCAGAACGGACGTTGATGCGCTTGGGCAGGTTCTTGTTCGGCGCATTGTCACGACCTATCAATACGAAAATCAGCAGGGCGATAAGAGCGATATTTTTGCAGGTCGTGCCGTTTATCACCTTTCTAAAACACTGGGGCAAGAGAGTTGGATTGGTGCAACTTATCTGCGAGAAAGCCAAGGCGTGCGGGACTTTGAACTATATGGTTCAGACGCCATGTTCTCGTTTGGCAATGGTAGCGTTATTGCAGAATATGCTCACTCTAGCAACCGCTCTGATGTTCTCGGTTTGGTTAACGGTTCTGCTTACCGACTTGAAGCCAATGCTCAAATCGCAGCGGGCATTCAGGCGCGGGGCTATTACCGAAGAACCGATACTGGATTTGCCAATGATGCAACAGTGAGTTTTGTGCCAGGGCAAACGCGCTATGGGGCAGAGGTAACGGGTAATGTTTCTACAACTACAAAACTTCGAGTACAGTATGACCACGAAGACAATACAGGCATTGCACCTCGCCGTCTTGATACGTTTCAAGATTTGTTTGCTCCCCGAACCGAAGCGATTCCTGGTACGCAAGTCGATAATTCTCTGACGACGATTGCACTCGGCGTTCAGCAACAGTTTGGTAGTGCTGCGCTTAATGTAGATCTGCTTCACCGCGATCGCACCGATCGACTCTCTCCCGAATTTAGCGGCTCATCCGATCAACTGCGATCGCGGCTCTCGCTACCCATTGCAAAAAATCTCACGTTCCTAGCCCAGAATGAAACGACGCTTTCATCTGATACTGACGCGGTGTACAGTGATCGCACAGGATTAGGCCTCAGTTGGGCAGTGATGCCGGGAACCAGTTTAGATCTGAGCCAACAGTTCTACACGCGTGGGCAATACGCCGGACAAGCGATTACAACCCTGGGTCTGAACAGTGAATATAAGTTTGGGCCTGATACCACGCTGCACGCTCGCTATGGCATTGTTGGTGGAGCAAATAGCTGGACAACCCAAGGTGCGATCGGGGTCAACCAAGGATTAGCGATCGCGCCGGGGCTACGAATGAATTTGGCGTATGAACATATCTTTGGCGGCTTTTTTGGCAATACTGGTGCGGGAACTCGATTTGCTCAGCCGTTTGCGGTTGGGCAGAGTGCATCTGCTCTAGGATTACAAAGTGGCGATAGTTATAGTGCAGGACTGGAATATACGGGAAGTAAAGAGTTTCAGGCAAGCGCACGCTACGAACATCGTAGTTCTTCGGGTGGAGACAACACAGTTATTTCGGCAGCCGCAACGGGAAAGATATCACCTGCGTTAACTGCGTTGGTTCGCTATCAGCAAGCCAATGCTGCCAACCAGACGCTGATTGGGTTGGATGACACGAAGGAACTCAAGCTGGGATTAGCCTACCGCGATCCGAACGATGATAAGTTTAATGCACTGTTGCGCTTTGAGTACCGTAAAAATCCGTCTACGATTCCCAACACGATTTTGTTTGGCAGTGGCACGGGAACAGAAGACCGTACGATCGCGCTCGAAGGCATCTACGCTCCGAACTGGCGCTGGGAGTTTTACGGTAAGTACGCATTGCGTCACAGTACAACCTACCTCGCCAGCGATCTAGCAGGAACGGGTGATGTTTCTCTGGCACAACTGCGAGCGACTTATCGCTTTGGCTATAGCTGGGATGTGGTGGGCGAAGTGCGGCGGATTGCTCAATCGAGTGCTGGCTATAGTGAGACTGGAGTTTTGTTAGAAGCGGGCTACTATCTGACGCCAAATTTGCGCTTGGCGGCGGGCTATAGCTTTGGTCGGGTGAGCGACAGAGACTTTGACGGCTCGCGATCGGCAGGAGGATTCTACGCGGGGTTAACAATCAAACTAAATGAATTGTTTAGCGGGTTTGGGATGCAAAAGCCTACTCCTCAACCACAACAAAGCTCTCCATCAAAAGCTGCTGAAGTTCGGGTAGATCAGTCAACCGCGATCAAACAGGGGAGCAACTCGTTATGAAAAAAGTCATGAATCGATCGCGTACTAAAAACCTTCTTGGCGTTCTGGCAGTGACACTTACGGCTTCAATTGCTCAACCTGCTATTTCTGCTGGTGTTGAGGGCGTTACAAGTTTCGCCACGGCTCCTGTGCCAGCTACGCCTAGCTCGATCAACACAACCGTAGCGGCTCCTTGTCAAATAGGTGCTCCTGCTAACTATACGTGTGGCGCAAATATTACAGTAGACTTCGGTGTAAGTGGTGGTATTGGGGATCGTCAACTTACAGGATTCAGTACAGGGTCGACTAACTACTCTGCAAGGGATGTAGTTGATTTTGTTAGGATTCGCCGCAATGACAATGTGAGTGCTGCTGGAGAAAGACAAATTATCTTTTTTGAATCTCCTTCTACAGGTAACAACAAAATTTCGACAACCACTGTCAGCACAATGGAGGAAGCATTACGGAGTAAATTTATTAATCGTGGTAGTGATAACTTATTTTCTAATAATATCGAGACGAATGGCAACAGTAACAACATCGAGCGAGTCGATTTTATAATCCAAGATGGAGTAATGTTTCCCGACAGCTTAGATAAAATTGGCTTTCTAGTAATAGAACGTGGAGGAAATGATCAATTCAAGATTGCTGCAATTACAGCGATTGACAGTAATGGAACCCCAACTGCATTTGGTTCAGTTGTCAATGTTGCAACATCTAATTGGGGAACTGGAACTGCATTTCAGCAGAAAACGACAGTTCTGCGTCGAGAAGCCACAGAAACGCTTTTTCATCCTTCTGCACAAACCGATGCGCAACCAGTTAAAGGGGTTTATGTTTCTTATGCAACACTGGGTATTGTTTCTAATCAGTCTGTCTATGGCTATGCCATTTTTCCAAATGATATTGCGTCAGTTCCGTCTTCTAGTCTTATTGATTGGAAAAATTCGTCTGTATATCCAACTAATACTGGTAGTGCCAGTAATCAGGGTGGAATCGACTTAATGGCAGGCGGTGGACTAGCGATCGAGAAATTTTACGTTTCAGGAAGAGTTTACGAAGATAACAACAACAATCAAGCATTTGATAGCACTGAGCCAACTTTAAAAAATATTAAAGTTACCCTTTTAGATAACAATGGCAACCCGATCAAAAGCATGGATACAACCAATGAGGGACGCTATACCTTCACCAATTTGGCGAATGGAACTTATCGCATTCGAGTTGATAATATCGATACCGATTTGCCTGCTGGCGACACGTTAACGACGCCTAATGATTTGACGGTCAATATTGTTGATGGTGCTGTCACTCAACAAAACTTTGGATTTAGGCAAGCTACACCATCAACTTTGACGGCAGATAAATCTGTTGCGTTGGTAGTCGATTCTGATAAATCTGGCGGCGCGACTCCCCTAGCCAGCCAAACTCCCACTCCCGGAGATATTTTAGAGTATACGATCGCAATTACTAATACGAGTGCTACGACTAATGCCAACAACGTCGTTCTAAAGGATGCTATCCCAACGAACACTACCTACGTTCCGAGTACACTACAAATTTCAACTGGAGCCAATAGCGGCGCTAAAACCGACGCATCAGCAGATGATCAAGCAGAAATATCAGGTTCTCAAATCACGTTTCGATTGGGGACAGGAGCTACTGCTATAGCAGGCGGCGCGTTAGGAACAACAGCCGCTGATAAAAGCACAACGGTTAAATTTCGAGTTCAAATTAATGATCCCCTGCCAAACGGAGTGGCGACTGTATCGAACCAAGCGATCGTATCTAGCACTGGAGTTGCTAACGTCAACAGTAATGACCCTAGCACTCCTGCCGCCGCTGATCCTACCGTTACAACAATCGGTCCTCGGTTGCGGTTAGTGAAGCGAATTACGGGCGTCACCAAGGCGGCAGCGGGTAGCACCAAACAAACAGTGGGTGGTTATAATGATTTGGCGACCGATCCCAATGACAACGCATCTGGTTGGGCAGGGGGCAGCGCGGCTTATCTGCTAGGAGCTATTACAGGTAGCCAAATTCCGGCTCCTAACCCTGGAGTACCCGCTCCCAAAGATGAAGTAGAGTATACAATCTACTTCTTATCCGATGGAGCAGGCACAGCCCAAAATGCAAGTATCTGTGACTTTGTGCCTGTTAACCAAAGTTATGTTCCAGGTTCACTGCAGTTGAATTTTAATGGAACGACAACCGCGATCGCAGATGGTTCGGGCGTAGGTCCTAGTAGCGGTTTCTACACAGCCAATTTTCCAACGGCGTGTCAGGGTACAAATAATAACAAAGGCGCGGCTTACTTTCAAATCGGGAACGTCACGTCGGTAAATGCTACCCCTGCGAGTTCCTACGGATTTGTTCGTTTCCGCGCCAAAGTAGATTAAGGCTTGATGAGTTTCAACGCTATCAAATTTTAGCAACAGCGCTTTGCAAAAATGCCTTCAACTGCTGACGAAGTTGCTGTTCTTTCCTGGCAACCAATGCGCCTGCTCTACCAACCTTTAGTTCAGCCTCAGCTTGCTTCTGCTGAAACTCATTAGAAGAGGCAGTTTCAAGCGCGCTCTTATACCAGCTCACCGCTTGACCCACTCGTTGCTTTCCAGCGATGTAGCGATCGCTGTAGCGTTCGGTTAAGGTTCTGTCAGCCTGAGCCAGTGGCTCGCGCAGTTGGGTAACGAGTCGATCCTTAATCACGGTAAACAGCATCACAATGCTAGTCAATAGATCAGGTGAAGTGGCTCGATTCGTTTCTTCGGCTGGTTGAGAGCCATCGCTTAGATTTACCGTGACCGTATCAAATGTGTTTTGTGCGATCGCACTTAGCGTACCTGCTCCTTCTTTCACTTCAGCAAATGCCTGACTCGACGCATTCCAAACAATATCTCGAATGCGAGTTGCCCGCGTTCCACCTTCTGTCTTTGCTTTTTGAAGATTGGTTGAAAGTTGGTCTTTCATCGGATCAGACATAGTTCACCTTCCGTGTGATTGAAGTTTGCTGAGCGTGTAGTGTTAGCTGATTGTAGCTGCGTTAGTTGTATCGACTTTTGATTTGCGATTTTTGAGTTGTTCGAGCAGAATCTGAGAGACTTCTGTGACCAACAGAGTTGCAACTACTCCGTCATCAAGCCAACCTAAGATAGGCAATAGATCGGTCAGAGCATTGAGAGGACTGACCAAGTAGAGTAAGCTACCCAATATAATCAACCAACGATATTTAGAATTCCGTAGCGTAGCGCGATACCAGTTGTAGAGCGGCTGAATTAGAAATTTCATTAGGTTGTCCTGTTGTTGACTCTTCTATCATGCCAAGTTTCTCAGTCCCTGTCCGGTGGGGAAAACCCACGATTTTGTCGTAACATTCCCACTCATCTTTTAACGCTACTCAGGCTCGATCGTTCTCAAGAACTCGTCTGCTGTAATCACCAGCACATCACGAAATGGGTTTAACACGAGCAAATCTCTGTCACCACTGATGATGTATTGAGTCTAAGATTTCTGGGGTTAATCCTCGCGCTTGAGCATTCTGGCTAATCTCACTCATCACCTCCTCTAGAGGTCTTTTGCTTCGAGTCGCATCAGTCAGCTTGAGGCTAAGTAATGCCTCCAATTTACGACGCTGTTCGTCAGAAGCTGCCTCAAAGATGCGGGCGACCTCAGCATTAACGCGAATTGTAATAGTTCTAATTTCCATGATGGCTATATAGGGGTTAAAACTTTACTTTTATAAGTCCTTCCACTGATCGATTTTGAACGTAATTAATTGTTCTTTCCTATTAATTTTGTCCTCATTCAATATTACGCTCAACATTGTTGTTAGAAGTAATACCTTTAGCATTAGAAGATTAGCTTTCTTGTAAACTTAATTTTGATCATCGACGCATTTGTTGCTTGCTGTAAATTAACAAGTGTGAATGCAGTACATGCGATCGTTAGGCTGCGATCGCTGAACTGGCAGAAGTCGTTAAATTCCAAGCATCAACCCAACCTATGAGATCGCTGGATAGTGGTTCATCAATTCGTGCGATCGTAGCCACACGCCCTCATCTACAAATATAATCCGAGCGATTGATACCAAGCTGGCGGAGCAAATCAACGGAGCAAATCATTTGAATTACTAGACTGGGCTGTTTGCCGGATTTGGAACTATGCCAGAAGATTCCATTTCACCAGAATTGATAAACTGTAAGTACAAAACCTGGAGGTCAAAGACTTATGCTTAAGAGTTCCTCAATCATTAGTGCATCTCCCGAAATTATGGGTGGCACTCCAGTTTTTGCTGGTACTAGGGTTCCTGTGCAGACGCTTCTGGACTATCTCAAAGCGGGAGAATCGATTAACGATTTTTTAGATGGATTTCCAACTGTCGCTAGAGAGCAAGTCATTGCCTTGCTAGAAGAGGCGGGAAAACAGCTTGTTGGCATGGTGGCATAGAATGAAGCTCCTTCTGGATGAGTGTATTGATCGCAAGCTGGCGAGAGAGTTCGTGGGTTGTGAGGTAAAAACGGTTCCACAAATGGGATGGGCAGGAGTAAAGAATGGTCAGCTTCTTGCTCTTGCAGAATCAGAATTTGATGTTTTCATCACTGTCGATTGAACTTGTCGTTTCATATGTAAATGCTATACTTGGCGATTAAAATACTGGGGACAAATATAAAGGCATGGAATACCAGCCATACTCTATCAGGCAATTATTGGACTCAGTAAGTAGCGGCGGCATCCGAATTCCTGCTTTTCAGCGTGGTTTTGTTTGGGAAATGGATAAAGTTGCATACTTAATGGATAGCATTTATAAGAGATATCCTTTTGGCTCATTACTTTTTTGGAGAACTAAGTCTAAGCTCGCTATAGAGAAGAAGCTTGGGCAGTTTGAACTTCCAGAGCCAAGGGAAGATTATCCTATAGATTATGTATTGGATGGTCAACAACGGCTCACCTCAATGTTTTCCGTGTTTCAGACCGAATTAGAACCATCTATAGATAGTGGATGGCTCAAAATATATTTCGACCTTGAAGCAGATGAGAGCGTTCAAGAAAGCCAATTCTTAGCTCTACAAGATGATCAAGTTATTCCACAAAGGCATTTTCCACTGAGTGTTTTGTTTGATTCTGTTAAATATAGAGGAGCAACAGATAAATTCGATAATGAACAGATTATAGCGGTTCTCAATCGAGTGAGGTACAGTAACAGCAGTGAGCAAACCAGTGTT
>NZ_JCACKG010000218.1:0-2975 GCF_059505265.1 Myxacorys chilensis
AATCCTCCTCGTCCGCCATCCTGACTAACTTCTACTCTTGCTGTCACCCCGTAAGGTTCTTGGTAACATGCAGCCTGCTGAACAAATTGAGGTGATTGCTAAACAGTGGTCTTGGTCGTTCCGCTATCCGAATCAAAATGTTACTAGCACAGAATTACATCTTCCCGTCAACCGACCCGTTCACCTGATCTTGCAGTCTGAAGATGTGGTGCATGGCTTTTATGTTCCTAATTTCCGCATTAAACAAGACATTATTCCAAACGAGTCGATCGCGTTCAAATTTACTCCTAATCGCATTGGTCGATATCAACTGCATGATTCTCAATTTAGCGGGACTTACTTTGCTCTCATGGAAGCAAGCGTGTACGTCGATGCTCCTGAACGCTACAGCCAATGGTTAGCTGAAGCTGCTATCCGTCCACTTGTTCCGGCAGTAAATCCAGCAAAATCTGAACATATTCAACCTCCTGCAATCCCACTGCGCAGCAATTGGCGCACTGTTCCCCCTGCCCAGCCTCCCGTCGTGAACAAATAACATTAAGAAGGTAAGTGATGTCGAACATTTCTATTGAAGGTATTAGCGAGCCGCTTCAGCCTGAACAAATGGGTTGGAAACGTTATTTCAGCTTTAACACTGACCATAAGGTGATTGGTGTTCAGTATTTAGTCACCGCATTTCTCTTCTTCCTGATTGGCGGTTTACTCGCCATGATTGTGCGTGCTGAACTGCTCACGCCGCAATTAGATGTAGTCGATCGCTCTCTTTACAACGGGCTGTTCACGATGCACGGCACGATTATGATCTTTCTGTGGATCTTTCCGGCGAACGTGGGACTAGCAAATTATCTAGTGCCGCTAATGATTGGAGCGAGAGAGACGGCGTTTCCGGTGTTGAATGCGATCGCCTTCTGGCTGATTCCAGCTGTGGGAATTTTGCTGTTATCCAGCTTTTTCCTACCCAGTGGTGCGGCTCAAGCAGGTTGGTGGTCGTATCCTCCCGTGAGCATCCAGAATCCGTCGGGACATTTGATGAACGGGGAATTCATCTGGTTACTAGCAGTGGCAATCTCTGGATTATCGTCCATCATGGGCGGTGTGAACCTGGTTACGACCATTTTTCAAATGCGGGCACCGGGGATGACGTTCTTTCGGATGCCAGTTTATGTTTGGACAACGCTCAGCGCTCAACTGCTGCAACTGTTTTGTCTACCCGCCCTTACGGGTGCAGTGATTATGCTGCTGTTCGATCTTTCCCTGGGCACAAACTTTTTCAGCCCCTTTAAGCAGGGTGATCCAGTCATTTACCAGCACTTATTCGGTTTTACTCTCATCCTGCTGTATACGTTATGGCATTGCCCGCCTTTGGAGTCTTCTCAGAGGTTCTCCCTGTCTTTGCCCGTAAACCTCTGTTTGGCTATAAAACCGTCGCCGTTTCCTCTCTGCTCATTAGTGCAATCAGTACGCTGGTTTGGGTACATCACATGTTTGCTAGTGCCACCCCAAACTGGATGCGAATCGTATTCATGACAACATCAATGCTAGTTGCAGTGCCTACCGGAATCAAAGTGTTTGCCTGGACTGCGACTGTTTGGCGAGGTAAGCTGCATTTTCAGACCCCGATGCTGTTTGCGTTAGGCGGTGTGGCGATGTTTTTATTCGCAGGGATTACCGGGGTGATGCTGGCTGCTGTACCCTTTGACATTCATGTGAATAATACTCACTTTGTGGTGGGTCACTTTCATTATGTGGTTTTCAACATGGTAACAATGGCAATTTACGCCGGAATCTACTACTGGTTTCCCAAAATCACTGGACGGATGTATTCCGAAGGATGGGGCAAGCTGCACTTCTGGCTCACCTTTATTGGCGCAAACCTTAACTTCTTTCCGATGCACCCGCTCGGTTTACAGGGAATGGTGCGCCGCATTGCATCCTACGACCCGCAGTACACGGGATGGAATGTGATTGCCAGCTTGGGAGCTTTTCTACTAGGGATGTCCACCTTACCTTTTATTGCCAATATGATGAGTTCCTGGTTACGGGGGCGCAAAGCACCGAACAATCCCTGGAATGCGACTGGATTAGAGTGGACAGTCGCCTCACCACCACCGATCGAAAACTTTGAAGAAATTCCGACAGTTACTTCCGAACCTTATGGTTATGGGGAATCTCACCATTGACCGTCGATCCATCCTCTTTTTATGTATCGCTATTAACTTTTTCTCAGGAGTCAGTGATGCAAAACCCAATCAACTCAAAGAATTTATCTCCAGATAATATCCACTCAATTTCCAAACGAGATAATCTCACCTTTGGTTTTCCAGTGTTCCTACTATCAGAAAGCATTATTTTTGTTAGCTTTTTTGTCACCTATGCGCTGCTGCGTTGGAAAACCCCAAATTGGTTTCCAGTGGGTGTTACTGGATTAGACATTCCTAGAGCAGCGATAAATACCGCGATTTTGATATCCAGTAGTGCCGTGATTTATTTTGCAGAACGCGCCCTCGATCGCCACCGACTGATCAAATTCCGTCGCTTGTGGTTACTGACTGTTGTATTGGGCGTAATTTTTTTGGTTGGACAGGTCATTGAATGGCGCAATATGCCTTTTGGTCTGGATGCAGGACTAGCGGGTGCAACCTTCTATCTTCTGACTGGCTTTCACGGATTGCACGTTCTCACTGGCGTGACCTTATTGCTGTATATATATTTCCGTTCTCTGGTCCCCGGTAATTACAATGCTGGTCATCAAGGAGCCAGTGCTGTTTCCCTATTCTGGCATTTTGTTGATGTGATCTGGATTGTCTTATTTTTATTACTTTATATCTGGTAGCTGTCTTTAAAGGTGCTGAGTAAGGAGAAATACTCAGTTCTTAGCGCGATCGGCTTGCAAAGTTGACCCATCCCTAAATCATAAAATTCAGCCTTAGAGGATGTTTGAGAAGTCTGGTAAACAGTAAAAAAGCTCACTCAGT
>NZ_JCACKG010000219.1:0-2970 GCF_059505265.1 Myxacorys chilensis
TTGCAGAACACCCCTTAACCCTCCATCTCTACTCCCCCAACCGTTAGGTGCGCCCATATGGATGCCTTCTATGCCTCGGTAGAGCAACGGGATAACCCAACCTATCGAGGTAAACCGCTAGCGGTGGGTGGCTCTCCGAATCAACGTGGGGTGGTTTGCGCTGCTAGCTACGAGGCGAGAACCTTTGGCATTTACTCGGCGTTGTCCTCTAGAGTCGCGCTCCAGCGCTGTCCTCATCTAATATTCGTGTCGCCTCGCTTTGAGATCTATCGGGCAATCTCAGCCCAAATCCGCGCCATTTTTGAGCATCATACTGATGTGATAGAACCTATTGCACTGGATGAAGCCTATCTCGATGTGAGCGAGAATAAGTTGGGGCTGCCCTACGCGACGACAATCTCACGAGAGATCAGAGCCGCTATCTTCAAGGAGACAGGCTTAACGGCTTCCGCAGGTATCTCGTTTAATAAGTTCTTGGCGAAGATGGCATCGGGACTCCATAAGCCGAATGGACAGACGGTGATCCTACCTGAGCAAGCTGAGGCGTTTGTTGAGTCTTTACCCATTGAAAAGTTTCACGGCATCGGCAAGGTGAGCGCGACCAAGATGCACGAGTTAGGGATACACACGGGGGCCGACTTGAAAGGGCGCTCCCAGCTGGAATTAGTGCAGCATTTCGGCAAGGCAGGGCATCACTACTTCAAGATTGCTAGGGCACAGGATGACCGAGCGGTCGAGGCAAATCGCATCCGCAAATTAGTGGGGGCAGAAACTTCCTATGCTCAGGACTTGAGCGATCGATCAATCATGCTGCATGAACTCGAAACGATAGCTGAAACAGTCTACCAACGGCTGGAGCGGCACCAAACTGGAGGACGGACCATCACGCTGAAGGTGAAGTTTGCGAACTACCAGCAAATCACGCGCAGCCGAACAGTAATGACGCTGATTGATGAGGTGGCGACGATCGTACTCTTAGCACAGGAGTTGTTTGAAGCGGTTGAGTTGGAGGGGCGAAATGTCAGACTATTAGGAATTTCGCTGTCTAACTTAGGCTGTGAGGAACGCTCGTTCGGAGCTTTGAGAAGCGAATCGTTGATTCAGTTGGCGTTGTTTTAGCAGTGGAGTTCTCCAATGTCAGACATTCCGCGTCAGTTCGCTCCCGCAGAATTACACGAATGGCAACAAGGCATTGAGGAAGCGAATCGGAATAACATTTTGTGTCATTGTCGGCAGTGCGCTCGCGAGTGGGTGTCATCCAGACCGGAGACTTGTCAGTGTGGAAGCAAGAGCGTTGAGCACATTGCTTGTTGGCAGTTTCCCGATGATTAGAGGTGCTGCTTTAAGCTTTATTACCATTGATAGAGATGTTGATTCCAGTCTCCATACCACCCAGTTCCATAGTATTGCCAATTATCTGAGTTCAGGACAACCACATGTCCTCCCCAGTAGGCACTTTCATTCAGTTGAAATATCGCCCACCATCCAGTGTTTGCGGTCACTGTACGACTTGTCCGAACCGCTTTGGATTGGAACCAACTCCACACGTCTCTAGCGCGAATCGGGCGTTTCGCCGAGGTACTACACCGGGCGTTAATGTGGGGATTGGGTGGCAGTAACTCGGTGAACCCGGCTCGGATAAATGCATCAGAGAGGAAGTGGGCACAGTTATTACTATAGCGATCGCCACCTGCACAACTGTTAGTCCAATAAGAAGCCACGGCACTCAAGGTGGGAGGACTTGCCAATGATACTGAAAGCATTGCCTGACTAAACTCACCCAGTTGAGCGAGTTGGGGCGCATTTGGATCTTCAGGAGGAGGAGGAGGGGAAAGTTCTTCCATACCGACCAGGAATGGGGTTCCATTCCCAACGGTAAACGAGGTCACTCTATACGCACTAGCACCAACCCGGACCCAGATCCGAATTCTTCCAGAGGATAAATCTTCCTGTTCTAGGATGTCAGATTTTGGAAAGGAAAAAACAGCATGTTGGGACTCGACAATCAGCAGGTTGCCAGGGATGTTTTGATCGTCGCAAGCATGACCTTCATAAGCAATCCCCGATGAGCGTCTAGAAGCAAGTTCCATCAACTGTGTCAACGTCGCTTTTTCGATATTCATATCCATCTCCTTAACCGTATTGCTATTTCATCTATAAAGATGGCAAACAGCGATCGCGATCTCCATTCCCCACAAGGGTCAAGTTGTGCGTGGGGCAGGTGTGTATGTTCACAACTTTGGGATCTTCCGAAGCGAGTCAGGAATGGGTTGCCTCTAGTCCAGAATCTTGTACTTGTGCAAGCAAAAGCTTGGAACACAGTGTTTGTTGAATGTTTCCTAACGATTAGCAGTAAACGGCAATATCTTCACCGCACACGTCAGCCAAATAACAAAGCGCTTTGAATCGTAATCCCACCAATTGCTCATAAAACGGATTCAGCTTGCACATCGGGGGAATGTGGAGTAGAACCCGACCGAAGCAGCGAATATCACGTTCAAACGGGCATTGAGCAGGAATGAGGCGACAGAAAAGGTGGGCAGTTTCCGGGTTGCGAATCTCTATCGCGTCGAGTTTTTGGGCGATGGGTTGAAGGAGAGAAGCGATGAATTTGTTGGAGGTGAGGTGCAACATGATCGGTCTCCTAAATTCTTCTGTGTAGAGCAGTGTGGCGTTGTCTGATACTGATTTATACGGTTGGAACTGGAGTGTTATGCAACATTCTCGATCTGTGCTGGTTTAAACCACACCCAGAGGTCAAGGCATTCCGCGTAGACAGTGACACTTATACGATCGGTTAGCTGAATTTGGATGAGGTGCAGACGTCGATCTCATTATCTTTAGAGATAATCTTGCTAAAACGAAAGCTTTACCGTGAATCGTAGAAAGATCATAGAACTGCTAGTGGCTCTGATTCAGTGGCATTAGTGTTGCGCTCGGACAGAGTTTCTTACTCGCCGTTCTCTTTCC